>PLSK01000284.1 GCA_003165155.1 Mycobacterium sp.
TCTTGGTCGACAGATACACCGGCCACTTGGCGTTCAGGCCGTAGGCGAACGAGGCGCGCGCGAAATCCCGGATGGAGTCCTTGAAGTTGTACATCCCCATCACGACGCCGCCGTGCTCGGGAATCGACACCACCTCGTGCACCATCGGCTCGCTGCCGTCGGCGGGCGTGAAAGTCAGTGTGACGGTTCCCGGCTGGTCGACCTTGAAGTTCGTCGCCCGATACTGGTCACCGAAAGCGTGCCGCCCGATGACAATCGGCTTCGTCCAGCCCGGCACTAACCGCGGGACATTCGAAATCACGATCGGCTCGCGGAAAATCGTGCCGCCCAGGATGTTTCGGATGGTCCCGTTGGGCGACAGCCACATCTTCTTCAGATTGAATTCCTGGACGCGGGCCTCGTCGGGGGTTATGGTCGCGCACTTGACACCCACGCCGTGCTTCTTGATGGCATAAGCCGCGTCGATCGTCACCTGATCGTCCGTGCGGTCGCGGTGCTCGATGCCCAGGTCGTAGTAGTCCAGGTTGATGTCGAGATGCGGCAGGATCAGCAGGTCCTTGATGAGCTTCCAGATGACGCGGGTCATCTCGTCGCCGTCGAGCTCTACTACCGGACCTTTGACCTTGATCTTGGGTTCATTGGACATACGCGTCCGAATCCTCCCGCCGTGAGGAGCATGCGCGAGCGGGGTGCTCGTCAGGCCAGACTACAAGGAGGCTGCAGGAGCTTGTACGGGGCCAAAAGGGGCCCACGCAGGGCTAACAGTGGCCCGACCAGGCAAGTCAGACCGTCTATTGGCATCGAGTCGGCGCTATGAGCTACCCTGGAAATCGGTCATGAGTGCCAGCGTCAAGCCCCGGCTTGCTGGCCGGCAACCCTCCAACCGCGGTGGGGTGCTCCGGGTGAAGACCAGGTTGAGTAGCCAGAAGTGGCTACGTCGGCAAGCGCGGGTCCGCTATGACGGGCCCCCTGAGTAGACAGGGAAACGTGATGCGTATCCACTTAAACCCTTTTCAGAGCCCTTTTCAGAGCCCGTTTCAAAGCCCCTCGTGTGGCACTTCGCGTCCCATCGTCTGTCGGTGCTGACCGAACGTCCCCGACACCCAATTCGCACACTTCCAGAAGAAGGCCCCGCTCATGAGCGCCGATACAGAAGCAGATCCGACCGCGCACTGGTCGTTCGAAACCAAGCAGGTTCATGCCGGCCAGCAACCGGACCCGGCCACCAACGCCCTTGCCCTGCCGATCTACCAGACCACGTCCTACACCTTCGATGACACCACGCACGCCGCCGCCCTGTTCGGGCTCGAGGTCCCGGGCAACATCTACACCCGCATCGGCAACCCGACCACCGACGTCGTCGAACAGCGCATCGCCGCGCTCGAGGGCGGTGTGGCAGCGCTGTTCTTGAGCTCCGGGCAAGCCGCCGAGACATTCGCCATCCTGAACCTCGCGGCCGCTGGCGATCACATCGTCTCCAGCCCGCGGCTTTACGGCGGCACTTACAACCTGTTCCACTACTCGCTACCCAAGCTCGGCATCGAAGTCAGCTTCGTCGAGGATCCCGATGATCTGGATTCGTGGCAGGCCGCGGTACGACCCAACACCAAGGCGTTCTTCGCCGAGACCATCTCCAACCCACAGATCGACGTGCTGGACACACCCGGGGTCGCCGGGGTCGCCCACGCCAACGGCGTACCGCTGATCGTCGACAACACCATCGCCACGCCGTACCTGATCCAGCCCTTCACCCAGGGCGCCGACATCGTGGTGCACTCGGCCACCAAATACCTGGGCGGCCACGGCTCCGCGATCGCCGGTGTCATCGTCGACGGCGGCACCTTTGACTGGACGTCGGGCCGCTTCCCCGGATTCACCACACCGGACCCCAGCTACCACGGCGTGGTGTATGCCGAGCTGGGACCGCCGGCGTTTGCGCTCAAGGCTCGGGTGCAACTGTTGCGCGACCTGGGATCGGCGGCTTCGCCATTCAACGCGTTCCTGGTGGCACAAGGCCTGGAGACGCTGAGTCTGCGCATCGAGCGGCACGTCGCCAACGCGCAGCGCGTCGCCGAGTTCCTGGTCGGCCATGAAGGCGTGGTGTCGGTCAACTATGCGGGGCTGCCCAGCTCGCCGTGGCATGCGCGGGCAAAGAAGCTGGCGCCCAAGGGAACCGGAGCCGTCCTGGCGTTCGAATTGGCCGGCGGTGTTGAAGCAGGCAAGGCGTTCGTGAACGCGTTGAAACTGCACAGTCACGTCGCCAACATCGGCGACGTGCGCTCCCTGGTGATTCACCCGGCATCGACCACGCACGCTCAGCTGAGCCCCGCGGAGCAACTCGCCACCGGCGTCAGCCCGGGGCTGGTGCGGCTGGCCGTCGGCATCGAGGGCATTGACGACATCCTGGCCGACCTGGAGCTCGGCTTCGCCGCCGCCCGCAAGAGCGGCAGCGACCCGCAGTCCGTGGCGGCCTTCTGAGGACTTCTGACATGACGATCTCCGACGCTCCCACCCAAACGCTGCCCACTGAAGGCGAAGTCGGCTTTGTCGACATCGGCTCGCTGACGACCGAAAGCGGCGCAGTGATCGACGATGTCTGTATCGCCGTCCAGCGTTGGGGCCAGCTCTCGCCGGCGCGGGACAACGTGGTGGTGGTGCTGCACGCGCTCACCGGCGATTCCCACATCACCGGGCCTGCGGGACCCGGGCATCCAACGTCCGGCTGGTGGGACGGGGTGGCCGGCCCGGGCGCGCCGATCGACACCGACCGCTGGTGCGTGGTGGCCACCAATGTGCTGGGCGGCTGCCGCGGGTCCACCGGGCCAAGCTCGCTGGCCCGCGACGGAAAGCCGTGGGGCTCCAGGTTTCCGCTGATTACCGTGCGGGACCAGGTGGAGGCCGACATCGCCGCGCTGGCCGCGCTGGGCATCACCGAGGTTGCGGCCGTTGTCGGCGGATCCATGGGCGGTGCGCGGGCTTTGGAGTGGATGGTCAGCTACCCCGACCGGGTCCGCGCCGGATTGCTGCTGGCGGTCGGTGCGCGCGCCACCGCCGATCAGATCGGCACGCAGAGTACCCAGATCGCGGCCATCAAGGCCGACCCGAATTGGCAGGGCGGCGACTACCACGACACTGGTCGCACACCGGATGCCGGGCTGACAATCGCGCGCCGCTTCGCCCATCTGACTTACCGGGGCGAAGTGGAGCTCGACAGCCGGTTCGCCAATGACGGCCAGCGCGACGAGGATCCGGCGAAAGGCGGCCGTTACGCGGTGCAGAGCTACCTCGAGCACCAGGGCGACAAGCTGCTGGCCCGCTTTGACGCAGGTAGCTACGTGGTGTTGACCGAGACGCTGAGCAGTCACGACGTCGGCCGCGGCCGCGGTGGAGTACGCAGAGCATTGCGCGGCTGCCCGGTACCGGCCGTGGTCGGTGGCATCACCAGCGACCGGCTCTACCCGTTGCGCTTGCAGGAGGAATTGGCCGAGCTGCTGCCGGGCTGCGCCGGGCTGCAGGTCGTCGACTCCATCTGCGGACACGACGGCTTCCTGGTGGAATCCGAGGCCGTCGGCGAATTGATCCGCAGCACACTCGATCTAGCCGAGGGGGAAGGCGCGCGCCTTAGGTGTCCGAGGTGACCCGCTCCAGGCACGACCGCTCTCTCTCCTTTGGTTCCGCGGCTGCTGCCTACGAGCGAGGGCGCCCGTCGTATCCGCCGGAGGCTATCGACTGGCTGTTGCCACGCAGCGCCCAGAAGGTACTCGACCTGGGTGCGGGCACCGGCAAGCTGACCACCCGGCTGGTGGAACGCGGCCTGGACGTGGTGGCCGTCGACCCGATTTCGGAGATGTTAGAGCTGCTGCGTGCCTCGCTGCCGGAAACTCGCGCGCTGCTCGGTACCGCGGAAGAGATTCCGTTGGAAGACAACAGCGTCGACGCTGTACTGGTCGCTCAGGCGTGGCATTGGGTAGATCCTGAGCGGGCGATTCCCGAGATTGCCCGGGTGCTGCGCCCGGGCGGCCGGCTTGGCCTGGTGTGGAACACCCGCGACGAACGGCTCGGGTGGGTGCGCGAACTGGGTCAGATCATCGGCAGCGACGGCGATCAGGGTCGCTTCGACGTAACGCTGCCGGCACCATTCGACGAGCCGCAGCGCCATCAGATCGAGTGGACGAATTATCTAACGCCTCAAGCATTGATCGACCTCGTAGCTTCCCGCAGCTACTGCATCACCTCACCGACCGAGGTACGCACCAAGACACTCGACGAGGTCCGCGAGCTACTGGCCACCCATCCGGCACTGGCGAATTCGACCGGCCTGGCGTTCCCCTACGTCACCGTGTGCATTCGGGCGACGCTGGCGGGTTGATTCAGTCACCCACGAGGCTGGAGATCGGTTGCGCCACATTGCCGATTTCTTTTCTGCCGGCTTCTTCCATGCCGCGACGCTCGAGGCCCCGCGGGGCCGCCCGCGCAATCCGCGACTCTATGTCGTAGGGCATGATGATCGCGGTCGCACCCCGGACGCGGCTCACGGAGCGGGCCATCTTGTCCACGGTGCGGTCATGAAGCAGCCGGCCCCAACCCGGAGGGAGCGGCCAGCCAAGCAGCCGCGGTCGGTCAAGCCAGTGGGACTTCCGCCGGCACCGTGCAGAGCATGTTGTCGCAACTCGAAGCGGCGTTCAGCGCGGTGCCCAATGCGCTGGCCAACTTTGCGACCTCAGACGTGATCGGCCCACTATCGCCCCTGAACTTGTTCGAATGCGGGGCCGACTTCATCGCCTACGCTGTCGACGCCCCGATCTCCCCACTGGCGGTGATATCTCTTCCCCTCGACATGCTCGGTGCTCAAACTGGTGTGCATACGGACAACGTCATCGAAAGCTGGGCAGAAACGGGGTTGCCAGGGGTGGCGGGAGCGTCCTCGACACCACTCCGGTAGCCACCTCCGGGACCGTGTCGGCGGCGTTAGGCGAGGCGGACACGATGGGCGCGCTCTCGGTGCCGCCGACCTGGATGGCCGCGACACCGGCGGTGCGCCCGCGACTTCGCCAGGCTGCGTGACGAGGGCCTCATTTCCGACGAGGAGTTCGGCGAACAGAGAAATCGCCTACTAGGCCGGTGAATCCATGGGGCAATGGTTCAGCGCCCGCTTGAGTGCCGGGGCCCAGGATGGGGCAGCCAGTAGGCCTTCAACAGCGGCCCGAACAGGCAGTACGCCGTGAGCGCGACGGCGACGACTAGCTGGTCCACGATCCCGCGCCGACGATGATCACTCCACGGGTGTCGTGCTCGCTCGGAACTTATCGATTACCTATCGATTGCCGTGGTAAATTGCCGCATTGTTCTACCCAGTGGTCGTGCGGAGGCTGACGATGGTGACACGGCGCTGGAACGAGTCGGACCAGGCCAAGAGCAGCTACGTCAACGAGTTGTTTTCTGCGCTGGCGAAGCGCTACAACGTGATGACCGATGTGTGGACGCTCGGGCTTCACCGTTTGTGGAAGCGGCAGGCCATGGAGCTTTTGGCCCTCCAGCCCGGCGAACGAGTGCTGGACGTCGCGACTGGGACTGGCGATCTGGCCTTCGCGGAGCAGGCGGCGGTCGGGCCGGAAGGCACGGTCGTGGGCGTCGACTCCTGCGCGGCGATGCTTGAGGTCGCCCGGCAGCGGCAGCCTGGGGCCGTCGACTTCCAGGAGGGCGATGCCATGGGCCTGCGGTTCCCAGACGCGTCGTTCGACGTAATCACGATCGGCTTCGGGCTACGCAACGTTGCCGACCGTAGCCGGGCGCTGCACGAGTTCCGGCGCGTCCTGCGGCCGGGAGGTCGGTTGATGGTGCTCGACTTCAGCACGCCGACTTCGAAGCCGCTGAAAGCCGTTCACGACCTGCTCTATTTCGTCGTAATGCCGAAGGTGGGCCGGGCCGTGGCCTGGCATCGCGACGCCCATCATTACACCGCCGATTCGATCCGCACCTGGTTGTCGCGGGACGAGCTGAGCAAGGCGGTGCTGGATGCGGGATTCGTCGATATCCGCTACGTCTCGCTGAGCACCGGGTTCGGAACGGTCCATTTCGGTTCGCGCGCGGCCAGTTGATTGCACTTGCAGTGAAGCTGGATCTAGAGGGAAAGCCGTCGGCCCCGGTTTATCAGCACCGCTGAATGAAAGCGCCCCGCCGAAGCCCGGATCAGCGGGGCACAAGTTATTTCGTTAGAAGTTCAGACCAGAGAACATAATGCCGTTCGGGTCGTATTTCTGCCGGACGGCGCTCATCCGCGACAGGTTCGAGCCGAAGAAGCGCGACGCAGGGGTGTTGGCTTCCAGGTAGTTGACGTAACCGCCGGCCGAATATTGTTGCACCGCATGATGCGCCGAGCTGAGCCACTTGTTGGCCGCGACAATCTGATTACCGGCGGGCTCGACGTACCACTGCAGCACCGCGGCCTGTTGCCGCCACGGGAATGCCGAATCGGCNNGTGGCGATGGCATGTGCCGCAGCGGAATCCACCGTGGTAATAACGTCGGATCCGGCTACGAAGCCGCGAGGTGCCGGCGTCGAGCTGCCACCGGCCAAATACATCACCAGATCCATGTGGCCCATAGTGCTGTTCTGAACTGCACTGGGCGGCAAACCGACAGCGGCTTTGATTGCGTCGGCCACGCCGGGCCCCGCCCCCACCGGACAGGTCGCCAGCACGTGGCAGTTCGGGTTGGCGCCAACCGAGAGATCCACCATCCCCCAGGTGTTTCGGTCGGCCCCGGCCAGCCAGGACTGCCAGCCGGCGAGCACCTGCACCGCCGAGGCGGGAGGGAAATCGAGCCGAACGAGATCGACATCGCCGGTTGCGAAGGTGGAGAACGTCATCGACGTCGTCACCCCGAAGTTGCCGCCGCCACCACCGCGCAGTGCCCAGAACAGATCCGGGTTGCTGCCGGCGGATACGGTGACCACGTCGCCGCTGGGCAGCACTACCGTCGCGGACTGCAAGGCGTCGCAGGTTAAGCCCGCATGCCGTGAATCGGCCCCCAACCCCCCGCCAAGCGCCAACCCCCCGATACCGACGGTGGGGCCGGTGCCGGTCGCGATCGCCCGGCCGGCGCTGGCCAACGCCTGGTGGAGCGCATAGATGTTAGTCGCCGGCGTTACCGTGACGTTCCCACTGCCGGAGTCAAAGTTCGCCCCGCCGGGGAGCCCGCGGAGGTCGAGCACCATGGTGCCGGTGGTGCTCGACGCGCCGACATACGAATGTCCACCACCACGCGGGGCAACCTTGAGCTTGTTCGCCGTCGCGAACGCGACCGCCTTCCGGACATCATCCTGCGACGAAACCGTCACAACCGCAGCCGGATTGGACCCAGCGTAAAGGGAGTTGAAGACTTGCTTGCCCGTGGCGAACTGGGTTCCGTTGGCCGGCAACAGAACACTGCCACGGATGGAGGAACCCAGACCGCCCCAGCCGCTGGTCGCACCGGGGTCCGCCGCTGCCCGCGCGGTTCCGAACACCGCTCCCGTCGCCAACGCTGAAACGGCGCCGCGAAGGAACGTCTGGCGCGAGATGCCTTTGTTTAAAGGCAAGGTCAGCGGACGGCCGCGATTCGTCGTCATGAGCCGGAGTCTGGACCATTTCGGGCCAGAAACTCCGGGTATCGTCGCCCGTGTCGGATCACAGTGTGGCGTCAATGCGCCTACGGTGGCGCGGCCACCTCTGGCCCAATAAACGACACGCCCGGCACGCCGCACTTATGAAACGCTTATTGCGCAAAGCTTTATCTCGCCGTGTCGTGAATGTGACAGTTATAGACCAGAGTTCCTAAAGTGATTTGAGTGCGCCAAGTGCACTCCACTACAGGGGGAGCCTGGCATGAAAGCGCTCGCAGGGAGTCGAAAATTCGTTTGGCTCTACAGTCATCAACCGCTGACCATTCGACTGCTGGCGGCAACCGCCAGCATCCTCACCGCGGCTGCCGCATTCGCGGCGCCGGCCGAGGCAAGCCCAGTCGACGACGACTTCATCGACGCGCTGAACCACGCCGGTGTCAACTTCGGCGAACCGGGAAACGCGATGTCGATGGGCCAGTCCGTCTGCTCGATGCTGGCCAAGCCGGGCGGGAACATCGCCGCGGCCGCGCAGCAGATTCGCGGCAGCAACGGCATGTCAGCGGGGACCGCCAGGATGTTCACCACCATTGCGATTCAGATGTACTGCCCGACGATGCTGTCCGACATTGCGAGCGGCAAAATGCCCACGGTGCCGGGAATGGGCGGGGCCCCCGGAATGGGCGGGATCCCCGGAATGGGCGGGATCCCCGGAATGCCCGGCACCTAGCCGGTACCTAGGGGGTCGATGGTCCACGCTATGTAGACCATCGCCGCGCCGACGGTCGCGGTCGTTGCGAAGTCGGTGGCTCTGCCGCGTACGACTAAAAGGCCGGCCTGCTCGTCGGACAACACCAACCGCAGCGCCGCGGCTGCCCCAACGCCGATACCGATCAGCAGGGAACCACGACGCCAGAAATTCGCTCCGGCCAATACGAACGCCGTCACGAAGATCACCCCAACCAGCAGGATCGGCCACTGGGCCCGGGCTGCGAGCCTCGCCATACCTGTTTTCTCAGCCTCGGCGTTCATTGCTGCTCGGCTAGCTCAACAACATTGGTCAGCAGGAACGCCCGGGTCAGCGGGCCGACGCCACCGGGATTCGGCGAGGCATGGCCGGCGACATCCCAGACATCGGGATGCACGTCGCCGACCAGTCCGCTGTCGGTGCGGCTGACACCGACGTCGACCACCGCGGCGCCCGGACGCACCATGTCAGCGGTCAGCATATGCGGCACTCCGACCGCGGCCACGATGATGTCCGCTTGCCGGGTCAATGCGGGTAGGTCGCGGGTTCCGGTGTGGCACAACGTCGCCGTGGCATTTTCGGAGCGGCGGGTCAGCAGCAGGCCCAACGGGCGGCCGACGGTGACGCCGCGGCCGATGACGACCACGTGCGCACCAGCGATCTCAACGTTGTAGCGGCGCAGCAGGTGCACGATGCCGCGCGCGGTGCATGGCAGCGGTGCCGGCTCGTTGAGCACCAGCCGGCCCAAGTTCGTCGGGTGCAGCCCGTCAGCGTCTTTGGCTGGATCGACCCGCTGCAGCGCCGCGTTCTCGTCAAGATGTCTGGGCAGCGGCAACTGCACGATGTAACCGGTGCACTCCGGGTTGGCGTTGAGCTCGTCGATGGTCTCGTTGAGCTGGGCCGTCGTGGTGTCGGCGGGCAGGTCGCGACGTATCGAGGTGATGCCCACCTTGGCGCAGTCGGAATGCTTGCCCCGGACGTATGCCTGAGAGCCGGGGTCGTCGCCGACCAGGATGGTGCCCAGTCCGGGTGTGCGACCCGATGCTGTCAATACCGCCACCCGTTGCTTGAGGTCGACGAAGATTTCGTCGCGGGTGGCCTTGCCATCCAGCGTGATTGCGCCCACGCCTGACAGTCTGGCACGGCCGCCGCGTAGGCTCCTGCCATGGCTCTAGAGAGGTCCGACGACCAGCCCAATCCCCCGGATATCTTCAGCCCGGCAAAGCTCGGTCCTATTACGCTGCGCAACCGCATCATCAAGTCCGCGACGTTCGAAGCGCGGACACCGAACGCGCTGGTGACAGATGACCTGATCGAGTACCACCGACTGCCGGCCGCCGGCGGTGTCGGCATGACCACTGTCGCCTACTGCGCGGTCTCGCAAGGCGGCCGCACCGAGGGCAACGGGATCTGGATGCGCCCGGAGGCCGTGCCGGGGTTCCGCCGTCTGACCGACGCGATCCACGCCGAAGGGGCGGCGGTGAGCGCGCAGATCGGGCACGCCGGCCCGGTGGCCAATGCCCGGTCCAACAAGGCCACCGCGTTGGCCCCGGTGCGGTTCTTCAACCCGATCGGCATGCGGTTCGCGAAGAGGGCGACGCGAGACGACATCGACGACGTGATAGCCGCCCACGCCAACGCCGCTCGGCTGGCTGTCGATGCCGGTTTTGACGCCGTCGAGATCCATTTGGGCCACAACTATCTAGCGAGCGCGTTTCTGAGCCCGCTCATCAACCGTCGCGACGATGAGTTCGGCGGATCGCTGGAAAACCGAGCCAAGGTCGCGCGCGGGATGGTGATGGCCGTCCGCGAAGCAGTCGATGGTCAGATCGCCGTGACCGCCAAGCTCAACATGGCAGACGGTGTCCGAGGCGGCATCAGCACCGACGAGTCGCTGATCACGGCCAAATGGCTGGAGGAAGACGGCGGCCTAGACGCGATCGAACTCACCGCGGGCAGTTCGCTGGTCAANNCCGATGTATCTGTTCCGGGGCGATGCACCACTGAAGGAATTCGCAGGCGCGTTCAAGCCGCCGCTGAGCTGGGGTATGCGCATGACGGGCACAAAGTTTCTGCGCGAGTACCCGTATCGCGACGCCTACCTGTTGCGCGACGCCAAGCTGTTCCGGGCCGAGCTGAAAATGCCGCTGATTCTGCTCGGCGGTATCACCAACCGGGAGACGATGGACCTGGCCATGGCGGAAGGATTCCAGTTCGTCGCGATGGCCCGCGCACTGCTGGCCGAGCCCGACTTGATCAACCGGATCGCCGCCGACGGCGCCACGCACAGCGTGCAATCGGCCTGCACGCATTGCAATCAGTGCATGCCGACCATCTACAGCCGGACTCGCTGCGTTGTGACGGGTATGCCTGACACCCAGTGACGATGCGCGCCGCGCAGTCAGTCGCTGTGAGTCGGGCAAAAGTCCAGCCGGCCCTCCGCCGGTGACAGCAGTGACGGGAGTTAATCCCGTCCATTGACGACGCCAACCGAAGCGGGCAATCAAACCCCGCCATGCCGCATTTGTTGCAGATGCTGCGATGGGGCTCCGAGCTACAGTTGGTCCAATGACTCCGCCAGCCCCACCAGCGCTGACCGTTCGGCATGACGGGTCGGAACGCACCTTCGCAGCGGGCCATGACGTGGTTGTCGGGCGCGACCTCAGGGCCGACATGCGCATCACGCACCCGCTGATTTCGCGTGCTCATCTTTTGCTGCGGTTCGATCAAGGCCGGTGGCTGGCGATCGACAACGGTTCGCTGAACGGGACGTACGTCAATGGCCGCCGGGTGCCGGTGGTCGACATCCATGACGGCCAGAGTGTCAACGTCGGAAACCCCGACGGGCCGTTGTTGACGTTCGAGGTTGGGCGCCATGTTGGGATGGCGGGGCGCCCACCCCAGACCGCGTCGATGCCCATCGCGCCGGCATCCGTGTTCGCAGAGGCGGCCGGGATGGCTTGGCCGGCCGCTGCACCCGGACCTCAGCAGCCTGGACGCCAAACGAACCGGACCTCGCCGGGAGCGCCACGGCCGTATCCCGGCGCATCTCCGCCCGGGCAACCCGTGTATCCGACCAGCACAAGCACGGGGCGGCCCACCTCGTATCCGACCAATTCACCGCCCCCGCCGAACAACTTCCAACCCCAGCCCAGGATGCCCGGTGGGGGCCCCTCGGCTCCCCCGCAACCGGCACCGCACACCCTGATGTCGCCAGCTGTCGCCAAGTCGCCAGAGGTGTCGAACCTGGCGACCAAGATGTTCCAGGCATTGTTGCCGTCCCGGTCCGGGGCGATGCCCAAATCCGTCGACACGGCCACGATCGGCCGCGCCACCGACAACGACATCGTCATCCAGGACGTCCTGGCGTCGCGACATCACGCGTTTTTGCTCCGGACACCGCTGGGCACCGAGATCCGCGACGCGCACAGCGTCAATGGGACCTTCGTCAACGGGGTCCGGGTCGGGTCCGCGGTGCTCAGTGAAGGCGACGTGGTCACCATCGGCAACGTCGACCTGGTTTTCACCCGCGACACCCTGGTGCGCCGCACCGAAGCGGCGACGCGCACCGGCGGCCTGGAGGTGAATTCGGTCTGCTTCACCGTCGACCACGGCAAGGAACTGCTCGACCACATCTCGCTGACCGCGCGTCCGGGGACGCTGACGGCCATCATCGGCGGGTCCGGCGCGGGCAAGACCACGCTGTCGCGAGTGATCGCCGGATATACCAGCCCGACTTCCGGCTCGGTGACGTTCGAGGGCCACAACATCCACACCGAGTACGCGTCGCTGCGCAGCAGGATCGGGATGGTCCCGCAGGACGACGTCGTGCACCGCCAGCTGACGGTCAACCAGGCACTTGGCTACGCGGCCGAGTTGCGGTTGCCACCCGACACCAGCAAGACCGATCGCGAAGAGGTCGTCGCTCAGGTACTCGAGGAACTCGAGCTGACCAAACACGCCGACACCCGAGTCGACAAGCTGTCCGGCGGCCAGCGCAAACGCGCATCGGTGGCCCTGGAGCTGCTCACCGGACCGTCGCTGCTGATCCTCGACGAGCCCACCACCGGCCTGGATCCGGCACTGGACCGTCAGGTGATGATGATGCTGCGCCAGCTGGCCGACGCCGGCCGGGTGGTGCTGATCGTCACGCACTCGGTGTCCTACCTCGACGTCTGCGATCAGCTGCTGCTGGTGGCGCCCGGCGGCAAGACAGCATTTCTGGGTCCGCCCAGCCAGATCGGCGCGGCCATGGGCACCACGAACTGGGCAGACATCTTCACCAACGTAGGCGCCGATCCCGACGAGGCCAATCGCCGCTTCCTCGCCGAAAACAAACACCAGCCGCTGGCTGTCCCGTCCCAGGACAGCCCGGCCGCCGACTTGGGCGAGCCGGTTCACGCCGACGTGTTTCGCCAGTTCTCGACGATCGCCCGCCGCCAGATTCGCCTCGTCATCTCCGACCGTGGCTACACGGTGTTCCTTGCGCTGTTGCCGTTCCTCATCGGTGTCCTCACCCTGACCGTTCGCGGCAAGAGCGGATACGGCATGTCGGATCCGCTCGGCAACAATCCCGCTCAGCCGGACCAGATTCTGGTCATGCTCAATGTCGGTGCGGTATTCATGGGTACTGCGCTGACTATCCGCGACCTCATCGGCGAGCGTCCCATCTTCCGGCGCGAACAGGCGGTCGGCCTATCGACCGCGGCCTATATGGGCGCCAAAATCGTGGTGTTCTCCGTGTTCGCGATCGTTCAGGCAGCGATCGCCACCACCATCTCGATAGTCGGCTGGGGCACGCCGATCTCCGACGCCGTCATCCTCGGAAACGTCAACGTCGAACTGTTCGTCACCGTAGCCGCGACCTGTGTGGGTGCCGCGCTGCTCGGCATGGCACTGTCGGCGCTGGCCGAATCGCAAGACCAGATCATGCCGATGCTGGTGGTGTCGATCATGTCGCAGCTGGTGTTCTCCGGCGGCATGATCTGGGTGACCGACCGGATGGTGCTCGACCAGTTGTCGTGGGCCACGCCCGCCCGGTGGGGTTTCGCGGCGTCGGCGTCAACGATCGACGCGCACCGGCTGATACCAGGTCCGACCGATCCAAAGGACCAGCATTGGAACCACACCAAGGCCGCGTGGCTGTTCGACATGGCGATGCTCGGGGTGTTGTGCATCGTCTACAGCGCCATCGTCTGGTGGAGGATCCGGCTCAAGAGACGATGAGGCACGGCGGCGAATCAGGCGTCCAAACGAAGCCCGTGCGCCAATGCAAACGCCATGGCTTGCGGGACATCGATGCGCACACCGGTCAGCGACGCGGTTGTCCACAGCGACGGGTCCACGGTCGCGCCGCGCAGGTCGGCGTCATCCAGTCGGGCGCCGATGGTCCGTGCGCCACTGAGGTCGGCGCCGCGCAGCACAGCCTTCCGCAGATCCGTCTCCACCAGGCTGGTCTCCCGCAGCCGGCAGCCGCTGAGATCGACGCCGCGTAGGTCGTTGCCGCCGAGCGCCGCGAGCGTGAAGTCCACCTCGTCGAACGTCACCGGCCGCAGCCGGCAGTTCTCGAAAACCGACCCCAACATGCTGCACTGCGTAAATGTGCTGTGCCACAGCGTTGTTCGCCGGAAGGTGCAGTTGCGAAACGCCGACCCGCGGTGTTGGGACTCGCCCAGGTTGGCACCGCTGAAGTCGCATTCGGTGAACAACACCCGATCGGTGCTGAACCGGCTGAGGTCCTCCTCGCGGAAATCACGGCCGGTGAATTCGCAGTCAATCCACTCCTGCAACGCGCTCAACTGGCCGTCAGGCCGGCAAGCGCGTATTCGCTCACGGCGATCAGCGCATCTGTCGCCGACCGGCGATCCCTGGCATCGACCCCGATCACCGGGATGTGCGCGGGCAGGGCCAGCGCTTGGCGCACCTCTGCCACCGGATACCTTGGCGCGCTGTCGAATTCGTTGATCGCGATCAGAAAGGGCAGGTTCCGGTGTTCGAAGAAATCGACCGAGGCAAAGCTATCCTGCAGGCGCCGGCAGTCGACCAGCACGATGGCGCCGATAGCGCCTCGCACCAAGTCGTCCCACATGAACCAGAACCGACGCTGGCCCGGGGTACCGAAAAGATAAAGGACCAGATCCTCGTCCAGGGTGATCCGGCCGAAGTCCATCGCGACCGTCGTGGTGCGCTTGTCCGGGGTCGCTTCGAGCATGTCGACGCCGGCCGAGGCGTCGGTAACCATCGCCTCGGTACGCAATGGCATGATCTCTGAAACCGCGCCGACGAATGTGGTCTTGCCGACGCCGAACCCGCCCGCGATGACGATCTTCGTCGAGGCGGTGTCTCGCCCGTCAGAGTGCCTTAAGGCCACGCAGCGTCCTCCCTATAAGTTCATGGCGTTCATCGCGGGTCGACCGTTCGGTCAACGTCCTATGCACCCGAAGGTAACCGGCTGTCACCAGATCTCCGACCAACACACGGGCCACCCCCAACGGCAAATCCAACCNNCGGTGAGCCAGCCCCGCCTGCAACGTCTGAATCGGCGCCTCCAACGGAAGGTCGACATGGGTACCGGTCCGCCCGGCCGTAAGCGTGTAGGGCCGCACCAAGCTCGCCTCGCGTGGGATCGGCCGGGGCTCGCGGGGGTCCATGTCGACTCACAGGCTTGGCGAGTGTGAAACGGAACGCCGGGAGGACTGGACAACGCCGCCAACCCGTTCGACGAGGATGGCCATCTCGTACCCGATCTGACCGATATCGCATGACGCGGCGGCCAGTGTGGCCAGGTGCGAGCCATCGCCAACCCGCATCAACAACAGATACCCGTTCTGCATCTCGACTACCGATTGCAGCACCTGTCCGCCCTCGAACAGCTGCGCGGCACCGGTCGCCAGGCTGGCAAGCCCGGACGCCACCGCAGCCAACTGATCAGCACGTTCGCGCGGTAGATGCTCACTGGCGGCGATGGCCAGCCCGTCGACGGACACCAGCAAGGCGTGCGCCACCCCGGGGACCTCGCTGGCGAACTTCGATACGAGCCAGTCCAACGGGTTAGCAGGTGACGTCATTGATCGGGTCCTTCGTGGGTTTCGGGAGTTTCGCGGGCATGCGACCGTCCGGAACGTACGCCATCGAAATGGCTACTGAAGGAGGCGCGAACGGCGTCGGGGTCACGCAACGCGGCCGCCTGCTGCGGCTGGCCCTGGGATTGGAAACCACCGTTCGATGCGGCGAGCGATCCCACGCTGCCTTCGTCGCTGTCCTTGTCGCTGTCATCGCTGCCCTCGTGGCTCTCGTTGGCCGCTCCAGGCACCAGTCGGGCCCCGGGTGTGCGTACCGGCAGGCCGTGATCGGCGGTGCGCGACTCGACGGGCGCGTCCTCGGCCGCGGCCGCCAGCGACCAACCCTTGTCCCACACCGACTGCCAATCCAAGTCGGGGCTATTGGCCAGGGCGACCGGATCGTCCACCATCTCGGAGAGCATCCGCCGGTAGATCACGTCGTCCTCGGCGGGGGCTTCGGAGGGGGCTTCAGAGGGGACTTCAGTAGCTGACGAGACCGATTGCAGGAGTGCGCTGGCGGCCGGGCTCGGGGTCTCGGCCGCCGGGGCGTCCGCTTGATCGGCCGCGTGGCGGGACCGGGCGGCAAAGAACGCCGAGGTATCCGAAGCCGCTTGGACCGGGGCTTGCGCCGGCGACTGTTCCGCCTCCTGCGTGTGGCCGTTTTTCCACGCGGGAGTGGCCAGCTCGCGGCGCCGCCGCTGAGGCGGCGGCTCGGGCGCCTGGGCAGGAACGTCGGTAATGCCACTGGAACCCGGGCTGCGGCGCGGCAGCAGCGTGATCGGCGGTCCGAACGGATTTCCGAATCCGTTTTGCTCTACCGGCTCGGGCGGGGCAACGTGCCGCCGAGCAACCTCCTCGAAGGCGGGCGGTGGGACCGCCTGTTCGCTTTCGCGTCCGCGGGGCTCGGTTGCCCGAACGACGGCTCTGCCGCCTAGCGCCGTCGGCGGTAGGTAGATCTCGGCGGTGGTACCAGATCCGGCTTCATTGACCGTCGCTGCGCGGAGGCCTACCCGAATGCCGTGCCGAGCGGCGATCCGGCCGACCACGAAAAGGCCCATGTGGCGGGCATTATCGGGAGTAACCTCACCGCCGGCCTGCAGCCGCGTGTTGGCGATGCGCTGATCAGCGTCGTTCATCCCCAAGCCGGAGTCGGCGATGCGCAGCAGGACTCCTGCGTCGCCGCCGCGCGCGGCCGAGATCCGAACAACTGACGTCGGGGGCGAGTAACGCAACGCGTTGTCGATCAACTCGGCAAAGAGATGGATGACGCCGCCCGCCGCCGCGCCGGTCACCAGGCATTCAGGCAACCCGGCGATCTCGACCCGGCGGTAGTCCTCGACCTCAGAAACGGCGGCGTTGATCACCGTCGACAGCGGCACCGGCTCGCGCTGGTCACGCGCGAGCTGTGCTCCCGCCAGGACCAGCAAGTTGGCGCTGTTACGGCGCAGCCGGGCCGCCAAGTGATCGAGCCGGAACAGGCTGTCCAGCCGGTCGGGATCCTCCTCGTTGCGCTCCAGCCGATCGATGAGCGACAGCTGCTGATCGACCAGCGAACGGCTGCGCCGCGACATGGTCTCGAACATGTCGTTGACCAGCAAACGCAACCGCGCCTCGTCGCCGGCCAACAACAGGGCCTGGGTGTGCAGTTCGTCGACCGCGTGCGCGACCTGGCCGATCTCCTCCGTGGTGTGCACCGGCAGTGGCACGGGGATCGGCTCGGCGCCACCGGCCTTGACCAGAGCGACCTCTTCCTCGAGATCGGTATGGGCGACCCTGAGCGCGCCGTCGCGCAGCGCGCGCAGCGGCCGGACCAGAGCACGGGCCACCAGCAACACGATGACCAGTGCGATCACAATGGCCGTCAGCACCAAGGCGGTGTCCAGAATCGCGGCATTACGCCGATCAGTCGCCTGGGCCTGCACTGACTTTGTCACCGATGACGTCGCGTGCTTGATGACCTGTTCGGCGATCGCGTCGGTGGTCTGCATCGAATGCAGCAATTCCGCATTGTCGACCAGCACACTGTCCGGATCGGACAGGATCGCCATGCGGTTTACCAGTTGCTGTTGCAGCGTCTTGGCTTCCGTCGAGCTGACGCCGAGCACCTGACTCATCCCGAACAGCGTCGACGGTTCGGTGCCCGCCAGCGTGATCATCGACGTGCGCAGTTGCGGCTCGGGAAGGTCGCCGCCGCGAGTCACCAGAGTTTCCTGCATCGTCATCTGACCGCGGGCTCCGACCGCCCGGCTCAACCCTTGCGCCTGGGCGCGTATCTGTTCGTCGTCGACGCGCACCGATGCGTTGATCACGTCCTCTGCCGTCAGCAGGATCGGCGCGTACGTAGTCACCCGGTCTCGTACACCGATGCTGTCGTCCAGCACCTTGTCCAGTAGCGCCTGGCCACCGTTCAGCAGGATGTTGACGCCCGACCGGACATCGGGGATCACGTCGGTGATCGCCAGCCGGGTCTGCAGCTCATCTTTGCGCGCCTGGAAGTTCTTCTTGGTCCCCTCGACGTCGCCTCCAGTGGAGGGCGCCAGCAAAGCGACGTCCAATGCCGACATGTACTGCGTGATCGCCGGCAGCACGTCGGTGCGGGCCGCGGCCAGCCGTAGACCTGCGGAATTGGTCATCGCATCCTTGACCCGCAGGGCACCGAACGCTGTCGCCAGCAACAGCGGCACCAGCACAATCGCCAAGACTTTCCAGCGAACCGGCCAGTTACTCAGCGACCAGGCCCGCGGCCGCTTGGCTCGTGCAGCCGCCGCCACGGGGGCTTCCGGAAACTCGGGTGGAACCGCCGCGACCGGTGGGGTCGGGCGGGTGAACATGGTCACGTGGTCGCGGCCGCGCGAGCAGCCGCGGCTTCGGTACTTAGCGCTCGAGTAGTTGACGCTCGAGAAAACGAGAGGCTCATGAAACTTCCTGCTTTATTCCGCCCGCCCCGCGCAGATGGCCGCGAAGGTAAACATCTGGCAATCCGACGAGTATGACAGCCCGCAGCCCGGGTCACCACAATTCTCACTGAGCAGCGTCAAAGCAGAAGCTTGCAGGCTTTCCGGTCGGCGAGACCGTGCTTGTCTACACGCTATTCTTCCCGGTGTGATCGGGTTGAGGAAATAGCCGGATGCTGACATTGCACGCCGTGCGTTATCGGTTAGCAAGCGATTCGTCGAATTCGGTGGAACTTGTCCAGCGACTGCTCCCACAGATTGAAGCGAGCCAACCGACCCTGCACGCGTTCACGGTGGTGCTTGCCGAACCGGCGCTGGCCGAGAACAGCAAACCTTTGTTGGTCTCACTCGCGTGCCAGCTGACCGCGCTCACGGGCTACACCCGGCACCAGCCGGCCAGCGTCAGCGAATAACCGGCGTTCATCGAAATCCTGTTGTGTTCAAGCTGATGTTCGTTTCGCCGCGCATCGCCCCCAACACGGGCAACGCCATCCGGACGGCGGCAGCCACCGGCTGCGAACTGCATCTGGTCGAGCCGCTGGGCTTCGACCTGTCCGAGCCCAAGCTCCGGCGGGCCGGCCTGGACTATCACGACCTGGCGTCGGTCACCGTCCATGCCTCGCTGCAGGCCGCATGGGATGTACTGGCGCCAACGCGGGTGGTCGCCTTCACCGCACACGCGACCGCGCTGTTTAGCAACGTCGAATACCACGCCGGCGATGTGCTGATGTTCGGACCCGAACCCACCGGGCTGGACGCCGCGACGCTGGCCGACACGCATATCACCCAGCGGGTGCGCATTCCGATGCTGGGCGGCCGGCGCTCGCTGAACCTGTCCAACGCCGCGGCGATCGCTGTCTACGAGGCCTGGCGGCAGCACGGGTACTTGGGGGCCGAGTAGTCACCACGTGTTCCAGTGCGTGAGGGTCTCGGCGGGCAGTCGCTTGGCCGGCCGGAAGTCGGTGCCCTTGGTGTAGGCGATCGGGAAGAGCCCGGCCTGGCTGTAGTTGTCGAAGGGGATGCCGAGCACCTCGGCCGCCTTGCGTTCCCCGTCACCGACCAGGTGCAGCGTCGTCCAGCACGAACCCAGCCCGCGGGAGCGCAACGCCAGGCAGAAGCTCCACACGGCAGGGAACAGCGACGCCCAGAACGACACGCCGCCCAACGGCGACTTGTCGTCGCGACCTTCGATGCACGGGATCAGCAGGACCGGCGCCTCGTGCATATGTTCGGCCAGATACATGGCGGAATCTCTGACCTTGCCCATCCGCTCACCACGGGTGTCGCCCTCGGGATACTCGGCTGCCGGTGTTTTGAGGTAGACGCGGGCGTGGCGGAGATAGATGTCGCCGATCGCCTTCTTCTTCTCGGGATCGTCGACGAACACCCATTGCCAGCCCTGCGAGTTGGAACCGGTGGGCGCCTGCAGCGCCAATTCGAGGCATTCCATTAGCACCTCATGAGGTACCGGCTTGTCGAAGTCGAGGCGTTTGCGGACCGAGCGGGTGGTGGTGAGGACTTCGTCGACGGACAGGTTGAGGGTCATGTGTGGAGGCTATCGTTGCGCCATGAGCGTCGTGCTGACAGAAGAGGTTTCCGGCAGACTGAAGTCCGACCGCTGCGGGTGGTTGACGACCGTCGCCAAGTCGGGGCGGCCGGTGCCGCGGCTGGTCTGGTTCTACTTCGACGGCACCGATCTGCGGGTGTATTCGATGCCGGCCGCTGCCAAGGTCGTCCACATCAAGGCGCACCCGCAGGTGAGCCTGAACTTGGATTCCGACGGCGACGGCGGGGGCGTCATCGTGATCGGCGGGACCGCGACGATAGACGCCACGGACGTCGACTGCCGGGACGACGAGCCGTACTGGACCAAGTACCGCGCCGACGCCGAGCGGGAGGGCCTGACGGACTTGATGGCCAACTTCACCACTCGGCTGACGATCACCCCGACCAAGGTGTGGACGACACCCACGGCCTGACCTGTGCCACGAAAGTGCATCTACCGACACGTTTCTCGAGTAACCCTGTCGGTAGTTGCACTCTCGCGGAATTTAGCGGAAGTCGCGGGACCTTGATCCGACGGCCAGCTTGATGCGGC
>PLSK01000324.1 GCA_003165155.1 Mycobacterium sp.
GCCGCGATCGTGAGCGTGATCGGGCGCCGAGGTCGCGCCGCGGTGCCTTCGCGGAGGCCCGTCACGTACCCTGAGCACAGGAATTCGCCCCTGCCGGGGGTCAATGCGGTCCAGGAGCCGATCCGGCGCAGGCCTCCGGAGCGGGTAGCCAGCGTCCGGATAGCGAAAGGACCGGAGGTGACCGACCGCCCAATGGAGAGCGCCGCACCCAGCTCCGCGTCAGGTGCCGAGTTACCGCGCCCGGTCGCCGACGACTTCGAGCCGGACATTCCGGCCCCCGGGGTACCTGCCAAGCCCGAGCCGCACGCCTCCTCCGACGATACCCACTTGGTTCCGGGCGCACGCATCGCCGCTGGCCGCTACCGCCTGCTGGTCTTCCACGGCGGCCCGCCCCCCCTGCAGTTCTGGCAGGCCCTGGACACCGCGCTGGACCGCCAGGTGGCGCTGACGTTCGTCGACCCGGACGGCGCCCTGCCACAAGACGTCCTGCAGGAGATCCTGGCGCGTACATTGCGGCTCAGCCGGATCGAAAAGCCCGGTATCGCCCGGGTGCTCGACGTCGTGCACACCGGAACCGGGGGCTTGGTTGTCGCGGAGTGGATTCGCGGCGGTTCGCTGCAGGAAGTGGCCGACACCGCACCGTCACCCGTGGGCGCCATCCGGGCAATGCAGTCGCTGGCCGGCGCTGCCGATGCGGCCCACCGCGCCGGCGTCGCCCTGTCGATCGACCACCCAAGCCGGATGCGCGTCAGCATCGACGGCGACGTTGTGCTCGCCTACCCGGCCACCATGCCCGACGCCAATCCGCAGGACGACATCCGCGGAATCGGCGCCGCGCTGTATGCCCTACTTGTCAACCGGTGGCCACTGGCCGAGTCCGGGGTGCGCAGCGGGCTCGCCGCCGCCGAGCGGGATTCCTCGGGCCAGCCTGTCGAACCCGCTGTCGTCGACCGCGACATCCCTTTCCAGATTTCCGCGGTAGCTGTCCGATCGGTTCAGGAGGACGGCGGGATACGCAGTGCGTCAACGCTTTTGAACCTGTTGCAACAAGCGACAGCGGTGGCCGACCGTACCGAGGTGCTGGGCCCGATCGATGACACGCCCCTGCCGGCCTCCGCACGCCGGCCCGACGCCAGGGAATACGGGGTGTTCGGCCGCCGGCGCCGCAGCCTGCTGATCGGCGTCGGAGCGGGCGCTGTCATCGTCCTGGTGGCCCTAGTGGTGCTGGCGTCCGTGGTGAGCAAGATCTTCGGCAACGTCGGCGGCGGACTCAATAGAGACGAGCTCGGACTTAACACGACGACATCGACTGCCCCGGCTGCTTCCGGCAGCATGGTCAAGCCCACCCAGGCGACGGTCTTCTCTCCGGAAGGCGAGGCCGATAATCCGGGCACCGCCGGTAACGCCATCGACGGCGACGCCTCCACCGCCTGGCAAACCGACATCTACCACGACACTGTCCCGTTCCCTGGCTTCAAGAGCGGGGTCGGGCTGTTATTGCAACTGCCCAGGCCCACGGTGGTCGGCGCCGTGACCGTCGATACAGTCAGCACCGGGACCAAGGTAGAGATTCGCTCCGCACCCACTGCCACGCCGGCAAAGCTGGACGACACCACCGTGCTGGCTCCGGCCTTTGCGCTTAAACCCGGTCACAACGTCATACCGGTCAGAGCCGGCGCCGCCACGTCGAATCTGCTGGTGTGGATCTCTACGTTGGGGACCATTGACGGCAAGAACCGCACTGACCTCTCCGAGATCACGGTGCAAGCCGCGTCCTGACCTCCCTCACAGGGCGCCCGTGCGGGTGAAGTGCCGCGCGACGACCGATTCATTACTGTCCCGCCAGTGGGCTTCGGGGGAGAAACGCCAAGGGAACGCAGTGACGCCGAGCTGCTGGCAGCCCATGTTGGGGGCGACAGGTACGCCTTCGACGAGTTGTTCCACCGGCATCGACGGCAACTGCACCGGCTTGCCCGGCTGACCAGCCGCACCGCCGAGGACGCCGAAGATGCGCTGCAAGACGCCATGCTCTCAGCCCACCGTGGCGCTGGCTCGTTTCGGCACGACGCCGCGGTGGCCAGTTGGCTACACCGCATCGTGGTCAACGCCTGCCTGGACCGGCTGCGGCGCGCGAAAGCCCACCCGACTGCACCACTACAGGACATCTACCCGGTCGCCGATCGGACGGCGCATATCGAGACGGCGATTTTGGTGCAGCGGGCGCTGCTGCGCCTGCCCGTCGAGCAGCGAGCCGCGGTGGTGGCCGTCGACATGCAGGGCTACTCGATCGCCGACACCGCCCGGCTGCTCGGCGTCGCCGAAGGCACCGTCAAGAGCCGATGCTCCCGCGCTCGGGTTCGCTTGGCCGGGATGCTCGGCCACCTGAACACCGGCGCCCACACCACTTCCGGCATGACGGACACTGGGGTGGATGGGTGAAGCCAAGAACGATCCTGGGGATATCGGTTCGGGGGGTGCGGACCCACCGCTGACGGTCGAGGTCCTCGCCGACTTACAGGCCGGCCTGCTGGACGACGACGCCGCGGCTCGGGTACGCAGACAGATCCGTGCAGACCCGGAGGCCGAGTGGAAGCTGAGGGCTCTGAACCAGGTGCGCCGCGATGTCGCCGCCTTGGGCGCGGATCCGGCGTCGGCACTCGAGGCGCCGGACCCTCCCCCGGAGGTCGTGGCGCGAATTTCAGCTGTGTTGAGGTCAGCGGATCCCCCGTCGGGAGGGTCGGGCGGCACGCACCTGGCCCGGCCGCACCTTCGCGCCGCCAGTGTGATCGCGGGCGTCGCCGGTTTGTGCGCGGTAATCGCGGCGATCGCCGTGGGCACAGTCGCGCTAGTCAACTCGCCCGCGCCCACCCCAAGCACTCCGGCCACGGCCGAGCACATCACGGTGTCGGCGCCGCCCATGGTGATTCCGCTGTCGCAGGCCCAGATTCTGGCGCTGCTCGGCCGAAGGCCGGACTTTGGTCCTCCGCAAGGCCCACTGTCCAGCGCGCTGAACGACCCGCCGCGACTGGCCTCCTGCCTGAGCGGCCTGGGTTATCCGGCGTCCACGCAGGTGCTCGGCGCGCGGCCGATCGACATCAACGCCCGTCCGGGGGTGCTGTTGGTATTGCCCGGGGACACGCCCAACAACCTGGCGGTCTTCGCGGTGTCGCTCAGTTGCAGCGCCGCCGATACCGGGCTGCTGGCCGACACCCAAATCCCTCGGCCCTAATGTTGTGTGGTGCGATGCTGTGTGGTGCAACGCTGTGTGGAGCAACGCGCGCGGGAACAGCCCTGCCTAGGCTGGCGTTTGTATTGTTGATTCGTTCGTTCTGTCCCTGAAAGGCTCGCATGACCGTCGCCAGCTCTGCTCATGACACCGTCCACGACGTGATCGTTATCGGCTCCGGTCCCGCCGGCTACACAGCGGCCCTCTACACGGCCCGCGCTCAGCTCGCGCCCCTGGTCTTCGAGGGCACTTCGTTCGGCGGTGCATTGATGACCACCACCGAGGTGGAGAACTACCCGGGCTTCCGTGACGGCATCACCGGGCCGGAGTTGATGGACGANNTCGCTGGACGGGCCGGTCAAGTCGGTGGTGACGGCCGACGGGGAGACCTACCGGGCCCGGGCCGTCATTCTGGCGATGGGTGCCGCCGCACGCTATCTGCAGGTTCCCGGAGAGCAGGAGTTGCTGGGCCGTGGAGTGAGTTCGTGTGCCACTTGCGACGGGTTCTTCTTCCGCGACCAGGACATCGCGGTGATCGGCGGTGGTGACTCCGCGATGGAAGAAGCCACATTTCTGACCCGGTTTGCCCGCAGCGTGACCCTGGTGCACCGGCGCGGCGAGTTCCGGGCCTCCAAAATCATGCTCAACCGCGCCCGCGCCAACGACAAGATCAAATTCATCACCAACCACGCCGTGCTCGGGGTAGACGGGGACAAAGCGGTGACCGGATTGCGGTTGCGCGACAACACAACCGGCGCAGAAATCGCCTTGGCAGTGACCGGCGTTTTCGTCGCGATCGGTCACGAGCCGCGTTCCAGCCTGGTGCGCGATGTCGTCGACGTCGACCCCGACGGCTACGTACTTGTCCAGGAGCACAGCACCAGCACTTCGTTGGATGGTGTGTTCGCGGCCGGCGACTTGGTGGACCACACCTACCGGCAGGCGGTCACCGCTGCGGGCAGTGGTTGTGCGGCGGCTATCGACGCCGAGCGTTGGCTGGCCGAGCACGCAGAGTCGGGCACTCCCGCGCAGGCAGCTGGAAACACGGACAGTAACGACACCTTGATTGGAGCACCACGATGAGCGACACCGAAAATGCCGGGGGCACAGTAGAAGTCTCCGATGCGTCCTTCTCTACCGATGTTTTGTCCAGCAATAAGCCTGTGCTGGTTGATTTTTGGGCAACCTGGTGTGGACCATGCAAGATGGTTGCGCCGGTCCTGGAGGAGATCGCGGTCGAGCGGGCCGGCCAACTCACCGTCGCCAAGCTCGATGTGGACACTAACCCCGAGACGGCGCGTGACTTCCAGGTCGTGTCGATCCCCACGATGATCCTGTTCAAGGACGGCCAGGCGGTAAAGCGGATCGTCGGCGCCAAAGGTAAGGCCGCGTTGCTGCGTGAGCTTTCCGACGTGGTTCCCAACCTCACCTAGTGCGGATCCAGTTTGGCGTGCCCGCCGACGGTTAGCCTGCGGTTTTCCTGAAATTGAGCAGGATCTGCGACAATACCGGTTAGCTGTTGTCCTTGTGCCAGCGTGTTCAGACTGTTCCGGAGGGCCTTTGGTATGGCGAGTCCGCGCCGCGAAGCCGGCGATGCGTTGCGCTGTGGTGACCGCAGCGCAGCCGTCACCGAGATCCGCGCCTCGCTAGCCGCGTTGGGGATGCTGGACAATCCCGACGAGGATCTGAACACCGGCCGTCACGTGGCGCTCGACGTGTTCGACGCCGACCTCGACCAAGCCGTGCGCGCGTTCCAGCAACATCGCGGTCTGCTTGTTGACGGTATGGTCGGCGAGGCCACTTACCGGGCACTGAAAGAAGCCTCTTATCGGCTCGGCGCCCGCACGCTGTATCACCAATTCGGCGCTCCGCTCTACGGCGACGACGTCGCAACGTTGCAAGCCCGGCTGCAGGATCTCGGTTTCTACACCGGTATGGTCGATGGGTACTTCGGTTTGCAGACCCACAACGCGTTGATGTCGTACCAGCGTGATTACGGGCTTTCGGCCGACGGTATCTGCGGCCCGGAAACCCTGCGCTCGCTGTACTTTCTGAGTTCGCGGGTTACCGGCGGCTCGCCGCACGCCATCCGCGAGGAAGAGTTGGTCCGACGATCTGGCCCGAAGCTGTCGGGCAAGCGGATCATCATCGACCCGGGCCGCGGCGGCGCGGACCACGGCCTGATCTCGCACGGTCCAGATGGACCCGTAAGCGAAGCAGACGTGTTGTGGGACTTGGCAAGCCGCCTCGAGGGGCGGATGACTGCCATCGGCATGGAGACCATCCTGTCCCGGCCGAGCAATCGCAGCCCGTCGGATACCGAACGCGCGACCAGGGCCAACGGTTTCGGCGCGGACCTGATGATCAGCTTGCGCTGCGAAACTCAGACCAGCCCTGCCGCTAACGGAGTGGCCTCGTTCCACTTCGGCAACTCGCACGGCTCGGTCTCGACAATCGGCCGCAATCTCGCCGACTTCATTCAGCGAGAAGTGGTGGCCCGAACGGGCTTACGGGATTGTCGCACGCATGGCCGCACCTGGGATCTGCTGACGTTGACTCGGATGCCGACCGTTCAGGTCGACATCGGTTACATCACCAACCCGCGGGACCGCGCGATGCTGGTATCAACCCAGACCCGCGATGCAATCGCCGAGGGCATTCTGGCCGCGGTCAAGCGGCTCTATCTACTTGGCAAGAACGATCGGCCGACCGGCACATTCACCTTCGCCGAGCTGCTTGCTCACGAATTATCGGTCGAACGGACGAGTCGACTCAGCGGTTCCTAACCGTCGCTACGGCGTTCGGGGGGATTCGGGAGATTGCCGGCCTTCAAAACACTGACGGATCCCGCCCCCACCGGCTGTTGTAGCTGAGCATTGGACAGCAAGCGCTCCAGTGCGGCCTCGACTTCGGCTTTCCATCCCAGGCCCTTATCCAGCTCGAGCCGCAGCCGCGGAAAGTACGCATGGGGCGCCACCACAACGAAACCCGCGTCTTTCAGGAAGTCGGCGGCAATGATGCAGTGTTCTACCGAACAATCGCCGAGGGCCTCCAGCACCGGGCGAATATCCGCATCAACCGTCCGCGGATCCTGCAACTCGGAAGCCGCCGGTGTGCGGCCGAAAGCTTCCAGTGCCCGGACTCCGCGCCTGACCAACTCGTCGATCACTCGAGCGATAAGGCCGTGTGGCAAGTCGTCACCGTCGTGGCCAGCCTCGACGCCCATCGAGGTCAGCAGCACCGCGTCCGCGGACACCGGCGCGGTGGGAAACCGATGCGCCCGCGGCACCGCTCGCGGCGGAGCGTACAGCACATACCCTAAGCACGGCGGTTCGCGCTCACTGCGGTCATCCGGAATGGGAGTCGCGACCTGGCCGCAGGTGCCCCACTCCAGCATCACCATCGACAACCAGGCCTCTTTTTCGAATTCTGGGTCGGCGAGGTGGTCCTGGTCCCCGAGGGTCGCGGGGTCGACCTCCCAGAAGACGCAGCGACGCGCATGCTTCGGGAGCTGCTCGAAGCCTTCGAGCCGCAGCGGCGTGATTCGGGCAGACACTAGTCTCCTGGTTTCCGTGCGGTACTGCAGCCAACGGCCGATGCACCCGCAACCCCTCCAGGATAGGAGAGTTACTCGTCATCGGGCCAGTGTTGGCGCCACCATTTGCACCGGCTTGGAAATGGCTTGGGCAAATGCTTCCGCATTGTGCGGCGGCAGTTGGTCGAACATCGAAATAACTTGGCGCGCACCGGATTCGGTGCCGGCGGTGAATCGTGTCGGGCCTCCGAACCGGCGCAGTGTCACAGTGACGTAATTACATGATATGGCTGGTCATGCCTTGGGCGGGGTCATCATGCCGATGATTCGCTGGAGGTCATCCACCGACGCGAACTCCACCACAATCTTCCCTTTGCGTTTGCCAAGGCTCACTGTCACCCGCGTATCGAAGGCGTTCGACAGACGCTCAGCAACGTCTTGGAGGCCGGGCATATGGATCGGCTTGCGCCGCGGCGATGGCGTAGTCGCATCGCCGCGATTGGCTTCGTGGTTGGCCAGCGTCACCGCTTCCTCGGTGGCTCGCACCGACAGGCCCTCTGCGATGATGCGGGCGGCAAGACCCTCCTGCGCTTCGGGACCGGCCTCCAGGGACAGTAGGGCCCGGGCGTGGCCGGCAGACAGCACGCCGGCAGCCACCCGGCGCTGGACCGGGATCGGCAGCTTGAGTAACCGGATCATGTTGGTGATCAACGGCCGAGAGCGGCCGATCCGCGCCGCGAGTTCATCGTGGGTGACACCGAACTCGTCGAGCAGCTGCTGATAAGCCGCTGCCTCTTCCAAAGGGTTCAGCTGTGCTCGGTGAATATTCTCCAACAGGGCATCGCGCAGCAGGTTGTCATCGGCGGTCTCGCGGACGATGGCCGGGATGGCGGCCAGGCCCGCCACCTGCGCGGCCCGCCAGCGGCGCTCCCCCATGATGATCTGATAGCGGGCACCGCTCTGCGATCCGGGTACCGCGCGCACCACGATCGGTTGCAGCAGACCGAACTCGCGAATGGAGTGGACTAACTCGGACAGTGCCTCCTCATCGAAGACCTGCCTCGGCTGACGGGGGTTGGCCTCGATGTCTGCCGGCGGAATCTCCCGGTAGACGGCGCCCATCTCGGCGCCTGGCTCGGTGCCCGCCCCGGCGTTCGGCGCCGGCCGCCCGATCAGAACATCCGCAGCCGCATCCCCCATCCGCGGACCAAGGGTCGCCGGCCCGGAGTCACTGTCCGCGGGGCCGGTGGGGATCAGCGAAGCCAGGCCCCGGCCGAGGCCACCCTTCTTGCGTAACGGCTGCGTCATGATCGTCCCTTCACGGATATCAGTGATCTCGCTCGGCGAGCTCGCGGCTCGCATCGAGGTAGCTCATCGCCCCGCGCGAGCCGGGGTCGTAATCGATTATGGTCATGCTGTATCCGGGCGCCTCAGAGACCTTCACGCTGCGCGGGATCACCGTGCGCAATACCTTGCTTCCGAAATACCGGCGCACCTCTTCGGCGACCTGATCCGCGAGCTTGGTTCGGCCGTCGTACATAGTGAGGATCACGGTGCTCACGTCGAGCTGAGGATTGAGGTGCGCCTTCACCATCTCGATGTTGCGCATCAGTTGCGATACACCCTCGAGCGCGTAGTACTCGCACTGGATCGGGATCAACACTTCGGGCGCGGCGACAAGCGCGTTGATCGTGAGTAGACCAAGCGACGGTGGGCAGTCGACGAAGACGAAGTCGAAGTCGAAGTTGTCCAAGTCGGCCAGGGCGGTGCGCAACCGGTTCTCGCGCGCCACCATGCTCACCAATTCGATCTCGGCACCAGCCAGATCGATCGTCGCCGGAATGCAGAACAAGCGCTCGCTGTGCGGGCTTCGTTGTAGTGCGTCCTGCAGCGTGACTTCGCCGAGGAGTACCTCGTACGACGATGGCGTGCCCGATTGCCGGTCGGTAATGCCGAGCGCGGTACTCGCGTTGCCCTGAGGATCGAGGTCGATCACGAGCGCCTTCAGTCCCTGCACCGCCAGCGCAGCGGCGAGATTTACGGCGGTGGTGGTTTTGCCTACGCCGCCCTTTTGGTTGGCGACAGTGAAGACGCGGCGCTGCTTTGGGCGGCGCAGTGGCTTGTAAGTCGTGTGGAGGACCCGCATTGCGCGCTCCGCGGCGGCGCCAATGGGGGTGTCGAATTCGTCCGATGTTTCACGTGAAACATTCAGTGTTGGATCCTCGGGAAGAGGGCCAGTGGGCCAGCCTGGTGGAGTGCTCATCGCGTGCCCGCGCTCGCCGGCTGGGCCGGCTTGCGGCGCCACCGACTGCCGCGTCGTGCTAGCACCACCGTTGCGGGCGGATGCAAATAGTTCGCGCCGCACGTCACTACCCTGACATCGACGGCACCGGCCGCCTCCATCGCGCGTCGGTGCTCGTTCACTTCGTCGGGAGCGCGCTCCCCCTTGATAGCCAGCATCCGCCCATCCGGCCGTAACAAAGGCATACTCCACTTCGTCAACTTGTCCAACGCCGCGACCGCGCGTGACACCGCAGCGTCTCGCCGGCCGATTCGGTCACGGACCGACGATTCCTCCGCGCGGCCGCGTACTACCTCGATTTGCAACCCCAGTTCGGCAACGACCTCGTCGAGAAATTCGCTCCGGCGCAGCAGGGGTTCCAGAAGCACCACGTGAAGATCCGGCCGTGCGATCGCCAACGGTATACCCGGTAATCCAGCCCCGCTGCCGATGTCGACGATCTGCTCGCCCACGTCGAGGAGTTCACCGATTGCGGCACTGTTCAAGAGGTGCCGGTCCCAAATGCGATCGACCTCGTGCGGGCCGAGCAATCCACGCTCGACCGCCGTGGCCGCCAGAACATCTGCGTACCGCTGCGCGAGGTCGAGCCGCGGCCCGAAGATCGCCGACGCGGCGTCCGTGTGTTCGCTAGGACCGACATGTTTCACGTGAAACATTCCTTCCTGACGAACTACATGGCTGTAACTCAGTCGTGCAGGACAACAACGCGGCGCGCCGGCTCAACGCCTTCGCTTTCACTGCGGACACCGGGTACCGCCGCAACGGCGTCGTGCACGATCTTCCGCTCGAACGGAGTCATCGGTGAGAGCTCTTCGCGTTCCCCGCTGTCCAGCACGCGCCGGGCCACCCTATCGCCCAGCGCGGCCAGCTCCTCGCGCCGACGCCGCCGCCAGCCCGCGACGTCAAGCATCAGCCGGCTACGCGCGCCCGTCTTCTGATGGACCGCCAGACGCGTCAGCTCCTGAAGGGCGTCCAGCACCTCGCCCACGCGGCCGACTAATTTGTTCAAGTCGTCGCTGCCGTCGATGCTGACGATGGCGCGGTTACCTTCAACGTCCAGGTCGATGTCCCCGTCAAAGTCGAGCAGATCTAACAGCTCTTCTAGGTAGTCGCCGGCGATCTCGCCCTCGGCGACCAATCGCTCCTCAGGGTCGTCCGGTTCTGCAGCGGGTTCTGCAGCGGGTTCTGCAGCGGGTTCTGCAGCGCTCACTGCCTCCGCGTTGATGTCCCCGATGTCATCGTTCGGCGGCTCGGTATCAACCTCACGCTCGGTGGTGTCGGCGTCCGTCATTGGCTATTTCTCTCCCTCTTCCATGGGTCCCGTATTTGGTGGGGGTCGCCCCCTCCTGCTGAGACCCGACAAAGTTTTGGCGCCTGGTCAGCGTCTACGCCGCTTCCCTCGTGAGGCGCGATTGCTCGGACCGCCGTCGGGTCCGGGCGGATTTGGTTCGGGATCGATCGGGGTCGGGCCCGGCTCGGTGTCACCGTCGCTAGCCGCCGAGGAACCGTTGCCGCTCGACAGTGCCGTCTTCGGGGTCCGCTTGGGCTTGGCTCCCGGCACGGGCGAGTTGGCCGCCCGGCGCTCGGTGGCCTCTTGCTTTTTGGCCTCATCCTCTTTCTCGATCATGCCGAACACGTAGTGCTGCTGACCGAACGTCCAGATGTTGTTTGCGAACCAGTACAAGATGATCGCCAACGGGAGGAACGGGCCGCCGACGACCACGCCCGCGGGAAACACGTACAGAGCGAGCTTGTTCATCATCGCGGTCTGCGGGTTCGCCGCGGCTTCCGGGCTCTGCCGCGCGACCGATGCGCGACTGTTGAAGTAGGTCGCAACGCCGGCCAGGACCATTACCGGTAGGCCGACCGCGACCACCGACGGGCGGCTGAAATCGCTGAACGCTTCCAACCCGGACCGCTGCGTCATGGACGCGCCGATGGGCGCGCCGAATAGGTTCGCGTCGAGGAAGTGTTGCACTTCGAGGGGACTGAACACATAGTTCCCAGTCAGCCTGTTCTGGAGCACCGACAAGTGCGGCTGACCGAATCCGCCCTGGGTTCTGTTGAACGACCGCAGCACGTGATATAGCCCGATGAACACCGGGAGTTGCGCAAGCATCGGCAAACAACCCAAGATCGGGTTGAAGCCATGCTCGCGTTGCAACTTCTGCATCTCCAGCGCCATGCGTTGGCGATCCTTGCCGTACTTCTTCTGCAGCGCCTTGATCTGTGGTTGCAGTTCCTGCATCTGCCTAGTCGTGCGGATTTGCCGCACGAAGGGCTTGTACAGCAGCGCGCGCAACGTGAACACGAGGAACATCACGGACAGCGCCCACGCGAAGAAGTTGGACGGGCCTAACAGGGCGGCGAACAGCTTGTACCAAACCCACATGATCCACGACACCGGGTAGTAGACGACGTCGAGGCTGAAGAAATCAAACGACAAAAGACTCACTCTCCCCTTGCTTCGCCGGGAGGCCCCAGGCATTGCCGGCGACTTCGAAGTCCGCGCGGCATCCGCGGTCCGGAATCGGGTCCCATCCTCCCCGATGCCATGGTCCACACTTGGCGAGCCTGGCCGCGGCCAACCCGCCCCCCCGAATCAAGCCGTACTCGGTAAGCGCATCGGCGGCGTACTGGCTGCAGGTCGGAACGAACCGACACGTCGGCGGCCGCAGTGGCGACACCATATGCCGGTACAGCTGGATCAGAAAAACGAGCCCTGCCGCCGAACTGTTGCCCGTTTGCCTGATTGCTCCCAGGAATGCTGCCCGAACCTGCTTCCACAGAGTCACCGGTTGGTTCCCGCCAGCTCGAAAGCGCGTCGCAAGCCGCTTCGCAACTGCCGCTCCAACCACGCCGAGGACACGTTCCGGCTACTGGGCCGCGCCCGGATGACCACCCGATCGGATTGATCGAGGGCGGCCAACACAGTCCGGGCGACATGCCGTAGCCGACGCGCTACCAGATGCCGCTCGACTGCCGAACCCACCGGTTTGGCGATGATCAACCCGATCCGTGGACCCACCCCATCCTCGTCATGCGCCCGCCGAACGTGCACGATGAGATCGCGCTGCACGGTACGTGTCCCGTACTTCACCGTCTCATCGAACTCGGTCGACCGCCTCATGCGGTTGCGTGCGGGAAGCACCGCCAGAAAACCTGTCGTTCAGATCAGGCAGTTAAGGAGCGGCGGCCCTTGCGGCGCCGGACGGACACGATGGCCCGCCCCGCCCTGGTACGCATCCGCAAGCGGAACCCGTGCACGCGGGCTCGGCGCCGGTTATTCGGCTGAAAGGTCCGTTTGCCCTTGGCCACGACGTTCTCCTGGTTCTATCTGGCGTACTTGTCTGGCGTTTCTCCGGCCGCTCACGCTTCGCAAGCGAGTTGGTCCGCGGTTCGGTCGGAGGTGGTACTACATACTGGCCGGCGCGGTCCCCAACCAACATCGATGTGGGTCGCAGCCGTATCGCCGACTTTCGGGCGACTGATTGAGAGTACTGACGCGCGTTCCTCGGGTCAAACCTGGCTTGGCCCAACGAACCGCCCTCTCCCCCGAGAAACCCGCGAAAGCCCAATTGGAATGCGACAGAACTGTTGGCAGCCGCACGGAAAACTGTTAGCTTCTGGCAATGCCGTTTCAGACCGGAACGGAGCTCGACAACGAAGTGAGGATGGCGGATCAACTAGCTGCCTAGGCGACCTCCACGGGTTGTCACCAGCATGGAGATCGCGTGCCGTGGCCGGTAGGCTTCGGCTCGTTGACTCATCCTCCTGTCCACACCTGTGCATAACTATGTGGACAGTTGCTTTGTCGCCAAACGTGGTTTTGTACGGTTTTGTGCTTAAAGCCCGGATATCGCAAGGACCAGGGAGATGCGTCGTTGACCGATGATCCCGGTTCAAGCTTCATAACAGTGTGGAACGCGGTTGTCTCAGAGCTCAACGGCGAGTCCACGGCTGACGGCCTAGCGGCTAATCGCACAACTCTCGTCACTCCCCTGACTCCCCAGCAAAGGGCCTGGCTCAACCTTGTCCAGCCACTCACCATCGTTGAGGGGTTTGCTCTGCTGTCGGTTCCGAGCAGCTTCGTACAGAATGAGATCGAACGGCATTTGCGTGAGCCAATCACCGACGCGCTGAGCCGGCGGCTCGGACAGCAGATCCAACTCGGAGTGCGCATCGCTCCCCTTTCGGACGACGCAGGCGACGCCGACGGCGCAGGCGTCCATGGCCTCACAAATCCTGAAGCCGTCGCCAACCCGGAATCCTTCGCCCAACCCGAGGACACCGACGTCGAAATCGCCGGCGACACCGACGAGGGTGACGAAAACGGCGAAATCATCGGTGATCCCCAGCAGAGCTGGCCGACCTACTTCACCGAACGGCCACACACCGCCGATACCGCTGCAGCCGGCGGAACCAGCCTCAACCGGCGCTACACGTTCGACACTTTTGTCATCGGCGCCTCCAACAGGTTCGCGCATGCCGCCGCCTTGGCGATCGCCGAAGCACCCGCGCGTGCCTACAACCCGCTGTTCATCTGGGGTGAGTCNNGGCATGCGAGTCAAGTACGTCTCCACCGAGGAATTCACCAACGACTTCATCAACTCACTCCGCGACGACCGCAAGGTTGCCTTCAAGCGCAGCTACCGCGACGTCGACGTGCTACTTGTCGATGACATCCAGTTCATCGAAGGCAAAGAGGGAATCCAGGAAGAGTTCTTCCATACCTTCAACACCTTGCACAACGCCAACAAGCAGATCGTCATCTCTTCGGACCGGCCGCCGAAACAGCTCGCCACCCTTGAAGACCGGCTAAGGACTCGGTTCGAATGGGGCCTCATTACCGACGTTCAGCCTCCCGAATTGGAAACCCGCATCGCCATCCTGCGCAAAAAAGCACAGATGGAACGACTCGCTGTGCCTGATGACGTGCTTGAGCTCATCGCCAGCAGCATCGAGCGCAACATCCGCGAACTCGAGGGTGCTCTGATCCGCGTCACCGCGTTCGCGTCACTGAACAAGACAGCAATCGATAAAGCACTGGCTGAGCTTGTGCTTCGCGACCTGATCGCGGACGCGAGCACTATGCAAATCAGCGCGGCGACCATCATGGCGGCCACAGCCGAGTACTTCGACACCACGGTCGAAGAATTGCGTGGCCCGGGCAAGACCCGGGCACTGGCTCAGTCACGACAAATCGCGATGTACCTGTGCCGCGAGCTGACCGACCTCTCACTTCCCAAGATCGGCCAGGCATTCGGACGCGACCACACCACAGTCATGTACGCGCAGCGAAAGATCCTGTCCGAAATGGCCCACCGACGTGAGGTCTTCGACCACGTCAAGGAACTCACAACTCGCATCCGTCAGCGCTCCAAGCGCTGACTTCAACCTCGCGAGCGGAAGTTTTTTCAAAAAACTTCTCACCCCCCTGCCACACCAGTAACACCCCGGTGGTGTGCGCACCCCTGTGTACAAACTGGTCAAACGTCCGTGCAACACCCGGCCGCACGTGCACACCG
>PLSK01000137.1 GCA_003165155.1 Mycobacterium sp.
GGCCCAGGACCCGGGCGATGCGGCCGACTTTGGCCATCTGGTCCGGCGTCGCGATCGCGGCGTCGAATTCCAGCCAGCCACCCTGAATCTTCTCGATCAGGTCGTCGCTGCCGACGATATCGGCGCCGGCGGCCTGCGCCTGCTCGGCTTTCTCGCCGACCGCGAAGACTGCGACCCGGGCCGTCTTACCGGTGCCATGTGGCAGGTTGACCGTGCCGCGGACCATCTGGTCTGCCTTGCGCGGGTCGACGCCGAGCCGGATCGCCACCTCGACGGTCGAGTCCTGCTTGGTCGAGGACGTTTCCTTGGCGAGCTTGGCTGCCTCGAGCGGGGTGTACAGGTTGTCGTGGTCCACCTTCTCGGCGGCCGCGCGGTATGCCTTGCTGTTCTTGCTCATCGATCTGTCCAATCGTTGTTGGGTCGTGGTTAGCGGGCCGAAGCTGGCCCTCCCACGGTGTTTGATTTTGTCGGACTCCTCCTCGGGCCGCGAACGGCCCGCATCGTCATCCGACGGTGTTTTGAGTAATTACTCGACGGTGATGCCCATCGACCGGGCGGTACCGGCGATGATCTTGGCAGCTGCGTCGATGTCGTTGGCGTTGAGATCCGTTTTCTTGGTCTCGGCGATCTCGCGGACCTGAGCCCAGCTGACCTTGGCGACCTTGGTCTTGTGCGGCTCCGCCGAGCCCTTGCCCACGCCTGCGGCTTTGAGCAGCAGCTTGGCGGCGGGCGGTGTCTTGAGCGCGAAGGTGAAGCTGCGGTCCTCGTAGACCGTTATCTCCACCGGAATGACGGTGCCACGCTGGTTCTCCGTCGCGGCGTTGTACGCCTTGCAGAACTCCATGATGTTGACGCCGTGCTGGCCTAGCGCGGGTCCGACTGGCGGCGCAGGGTTGGCCTGCCCCGCCACGATCTGCAGCTTGATCAGCCCGGTGACTTTCTTCTTCTTCGGGGCCATGGGGGTTGGTATTCCTTCCTAGTTTGATTGCCCGGCGGCCTAGATCTTCGAGACCTGGGTAAAGGTCAGTTCCACCGGCGTTTCGCGGCCGAAGATCGAAACCAGCACCTTGAGCTTCTGTTGTTCGGCGTTGACCTCGTTGATGGTGGCCGGCAACGTGGCAAACGGGCCGTCCATGACCGTGACCGATTCGCCGACCTCGTACTCGACGTCCAGGATCGGACGTTCCAACCCGCCGGCCTCGGCCGCGGCCGCAGTGCTGCCCGCACCCTTGGCCGCCTTCTTGGCCGCCCCCGGCGGCAGCAGGAACTTCACCACGTCGTCGAGCTTGAGCGCCGACGGGCGCGACGTTGCGCCGACGAACCCGGTAACCCCGGGCGTGTTGCGCACCGCGGCCCACGAGTCGTCAGTCAATTCCATCCGCACCAGGATGTAGCCGGGCAGTACCTTGCGGTTGACCTGCTTGCGTTGGCCGTTCTTGATTTCGGTGACCTCTTCGGTGGGCACTTCCACCTGGAAGATGTAGTCGCCGACGTCAAGGTTCTGCACACGCGTTTCGAGGTTGGCTTTCACCTTGTTCTCGTACCCCGCGTAGGAGTGCACGACGTACCAGTCGCCCGGTCTGCTGCGCAGGTCCGCCTTGAGCGCGGCGGCCGGGTCCTGTTCTTCAGGCGGCTCTTCAGACGAGCCTTCGGCCGACTCCGCGTGAGCGGCGGTATCGACCTCGTCGGGGGCCTCGTGCACATCGACCGCTTCACCCGCGGACGTGTCACCGTCGAAGGTAGTCACGGTTTTCAATCCTCTTCACTTGTTTAATCCTCTTCACTCGTTTAAGTCCTCCGAGTCACTCTCAACCTCAGCCGAACACCAGGAGGACCAGCTTGGTCAGGCCAAAATCGGCGAGGCCGACCAGCGCCACCATGAAGGCCAGGAATCCCAGCACCACTGAGGTGTAAGTGAGCATCTGTTTGCGGTTCGGCCAAATGACCTTCCGCATCTCGGCAACGACCTGCTTGAGGTAGTTGTAGATGAATAAGAACGGGTTAGCCGAGCGGTCCCCCGATTTTTTCGACTTCTTGGCTTTCTCGGATTTCTGGCCTTTCTTGACTTTCTTAGTGGCCGAGTCCGCCGCGGAAACCTCAACGTCGTTTGACGACTCGTTGCCTTCGACGTCTTCGTCGGTATCTGCCACTCGCTGCCTGGACCGCTTTCCGGTCGGGCGTTGCGGCCGCGTCGCGGGCTTTGTCACCACGGCCGTCCGGCCGCCGTTGTCGCGGCTGCCCTCGGTGTCACCGCCGTCGCTGGCGGCGTCGTCGGCAATGTCGCCTTCGTCGCTCACCGCACGCTCCTTCGTTCGTCAGCTATCCCTAGAGCCGTCCCGCTGGATTGGGCACTGCCCCCAGTGTCCAGCATGGCACGGCTCGCCTTCAGCAGGGGCGACAGGACTTGAACCTGCAACCTGCGGTTTTGGAGACCGCTGCTCTGCCAGTTGAGCTACGCCCCTTCGCGGTTGGCAGGCCAACCCAAGTTGCCGGGGCTTAACATGACGCGCGCGCCTCCCGCTCGTTCAACTCACGGAAAGCGCGCTGGTTCTGGGAAAACCCCGAGGTCCGAGTGTACATCGGCGTGGGAGTCAGATACTAATTACCCGGTTCGGACAATCTGCCCGGTTTCCTTGTCCCATCTGAGCTGGATGGAGTTGTCACCCTCGTGACCCATCAGGGTGGTGTAAGCAAGCAGGACCACCTGGCCATCCGCCACGTTGGTCAAGGTGTTCTTGGTGACGACGATGTCGGCGCCGAACCGCTCGTCCACCGATTCGACCTCCGTACGGCCGAAGATTCTGTCGCCGACATATAACGGCCTGAGGTAGATGAACCTCTGGTCAACCTGGACGATCTGCATGGTCTCCATGCCGAAGTCGACATTCCGGAAGAAATCGTCCTGGACGAGTTTCGCGAAGATCGACGCGAAGGTTAACGGCGCAACGATGCTGTGATGGCCGAGTTCGGCGGCCGCTGCCTCGCCGAAGCTGGCCGGATCGTCGCACTTGATCGCTCGCGCGAACGCGCGAACTTGCTCGCGGCCCACCTCGAAATAATCCGGGTATTCCCAGGTCATCCCGCGGATGTCGATTTTGAGCGCCATCTGCTAAGCCAACGTGGCCGATGCCGTGGCCCGGCCGAAGATCTTCTTGCCACCGGTGGTTGCCGTGAGTGCGATGGTCACCGACTTACTCTCCGGATCGACGGACTTGATGCGGCCGCTGAAGACGAGTTCGGCGCCCTTGCCGTCGTTCGGTACCGGCACGATGGCGGTGAACCGAACGTTGTACTCGGTGACCGCACCCGGGTCGCCGACCCACGACGTGACGTAGCCGCCCCCCAGGCCCATGGTCAACATGCCGTGCGCGATGGCGGTGTCCAGTCCGACGACCTTGGCGATCTCGTCGTCCCAGTGGATCGGGTTCAAGTCGCCCGAGACCCCCGCGTAGTTCACCAGGTCCTGACGTGTCAGGGGGTAGATCTTCTCCGGAAGCTGGTCTCCCACCTTCACCGAGCTGAACTCACGCAGTGGCATCAGAAAATCCCTTTGCTCCGTCCTCGCCGACACGGCCCGCAAGGGTTGTGTAGGTCTCCTGCACAGTCTCACCGCCTTCGTTGGTGATGATGTTCTTGGTCACGATGATCTGGGTGCCGTGCGCCTCACGCACCGCATCCAAGTACACGTCGCAGTACAACTTGTCACCCGCCACGACCGGCTTCCGGAATTTCAGTATCTGGTCGATCTGCACGATCTGCGAGTCGTTAAGAGCGATGTTCGCGTTCTCGAAGAACGCGTACTGAGCTTTGTAGCCAAACACACAGATAAACGTCAACGGGGCCGGCAGGGTCCGATATCCGAGCTCGGCGGCCGCCTTCTCCTCGAAGAACTCGGCGTCTTTGTTTTGAACGGCGTCCGCGTATTCGCGGACCTTCTCCCGTTCGACCATGTAGTGATCGGGATATCGGTAATGCATCCCGACATCGTCGGCCGTTAACGCCACGCTTTAAAACCTACCGAGTCTCTCGGTGCGCTTCGTGCTTGCCACAATTCCGGCAGAACTTCTTCAACTCGAGCCGGTCCGGGTCGTTGCGGCGGTTCTTCTTGGTGATGTAGTTACGGTGCTTGCACACCTCGCATGCCAAAGTGACCTTCGGCCGCACATCGGTACTGGAAGCCATATCCGTTCTCTCTCATACGTCTCGTTGTTGTGTTGTAGCGATGGCCGGACTCGAACCGGCGACCTAACGATTATGAGTCGTTCGCTCTAACCGACTGAGCTACATCGCCTCTGGCACGGGCCGCCCGGCTGCTCGGCGTCCGCCGAGCCCCCTAACGGAATCGAACCGTTGACCTTTTCCTTACCATGGAAACGCTCTACCGACTGAGCTAAGGGGGCCTTTCACCCGTAGCGACCAGTCGTGCTGCGGGCCTAAAGGAGGGTACAGCCTGGCGTGCAGCGACTCCAAACCACGGCGTCTCCATAGTGAGGGCGTCACCCCGTTTTCGGCGTCGGCGAGGTTGCCACGCACTGAGGTCTCTGAACTCGTCGTACTCGTCCTCCGGCAGCTGACCCGCTGGGTCGTGAGTCTCGCCGAGCAGGGCCCGAAGGGCTAGGTGGATGGCCTCGCAGGCGTGAGTCAGTCGGTACCGACTGACGACCCCTTGGATTAGATCGCCGTCGACCTCGATCTTATTCCACACATGCTACTCAATACCCACTGCGCAGCGGCCGAACCAGCGGGTTTTGGGGACACTCAGCGAACATGCGCCCGGCACGGGTCATAGTCTGGGTGCCGTGCCAGATACGTCAACGGACCGGCTGTACTTCCGTCAACTGCTCTCCGGTCGCGATTTCGCCGCCGGCGACATGATCGCGACACAAATGCGCAATTTCTCCTACCTGATCGGCGATCGAGATACCGGAGACTGCGTAGTGGTAGATCCGGCGTACGCCGCCGGCGACCTGGTCGACACGCTCGAGGCCGACGGCATGCACCTGTCCGGGGTGCTGGTCACCCATCACCACCCCGATCATGTCGGCGGCTCGATGATGGGCTTTGAGCTCAAGGGCCTGGCCGAGCTGCTGGAGCGAGCGAGTGTGCCCGTGCACGTAAATACCCATGAAGCGCTCTGGGTCTCGCGGGTCACCGGAATCGGCCTCGGTGACCTCACCGCCCACGAGCACCGCGACAAGGTCAGCATCGGTGCGATCGAAATCGAGCTGCTGCACACTCCGGGTCACACGCCGGGCAGCCAATGCTTTCTGCTCGACGGCCGGCTCATCGCCGGCGACACGCTGTTCCTGGAAGGCTGCGGTCGGACCGATTTTCCAGGTGGTGACTCCGACGAGATCTATCGCAGCCTGCAGCAACTCGCTGCGCTTCCCGGGGACCCGACAGTGTTTCCGGGGCATTGGTACTCGGCCGACCCAAACGCTTCGCTGTCGGAGGTCAAGCGATCCAACTACGTGTATCGAGCCCATGACCTCGATCAGTGGCGAATGTTGATGGGCGGGTGACGGCGCGCCGGCTCCGGCCCGGCGGGGCAGCCCCCGGGCCGTCTGATTCAATCGGGCTGTCCACATCGAAGGAGTCAACATGAGCGGCCCGGTTACCTACAGCCACAAGGATTCCGTCGCGGTCATCCGGATGGACGACGGCAAAGTCAACGTGCTGGGCCCCGCCATGCAGCAGGCCCTCAACGAGGCGATCGACCAGGCCGACCGCGACGACGTCGGATCACTGGTGATCGCCGGGAACCAGCGGGTGTTCAGCGGCGGGTTCGACCTGAAGGTCCTGACCTCCGGGNNGTGATCGCCTGCACCGGCCATGCCATCGCGATGGGGGCATTCCTGTTGTCGTCAGCCGATCACCGGGTGGCCGCCCACGCCTACAACATCCAGGCCAACGAGGTCGCCATCGGCATGACCATCCCCTACGCCGCGCTGGAAATCATGAAACTGCGCCTGACGCGGTCGGCGTATCAGCAGGCCGCAGGGCTGGCCAAAACCTTCTTCGGCGAAACCGCTCTGGCCGCCGGCTTCATCGACGAGATCGTGCTGCCCGAGATGGTGCTCAGCCGGGCAGAGGAAGCCGCGCGGGAATTCGCCGGCCTGAACCAACAGGCCCACATCGGGACCAAGTTGCGCGCCCGCGCCGATGCGCTGAAAGCGATCCGCGCCGGAATCGACGGGATTGAGGCCGAGTTCGGACTTTAGTAAGGCGCTTGCGGGGGGCGGAGCGGTTACCGCGGCAACCGCTTCACCGCCATTCTTCGGCGGGAGCCTGGCCGTTTACGGCCGGGAGGGGTCACCAGTGTCCGCGATGGACGACCTCGTCGAAGGGCCGCCGATTCGGTTTGCGGATCGGCGCAAGTGGCCGGTCGGCGGGATATCCGACACCGAGCAGAAACGCCACCTGGTAGCCGTCGGGGACACCCAGGATCGCGCGCGCCTTCTCCTGCTCACCCACCGACGAATGCCCCGTGCCGATCCCCAGGTCGGTTGCCGCGATCATCATCGCCATCGTCGCCTGACCGACGTCATATTGGTCCACCACCAACCTGCGAGCGTCCGGCGGTTCCGGCACCACGAAGGCGATCGCGGCCGCAGCACCGGCAATGTGCCCGGCGCCCGTCCACACCGTGGAAAGTTCTTGCAACTGGGTCCGGTCGGTGACAATCACGAAGTCCCACGGCTGCCGGTTTTTCGCCGACGGCGCCCGCCACCCGGCCTCGGCGATACGGTTCAAGTCGTCACCTGAGATTGGCTCCGGCTTGTACTGGCGTACGTTACGTCGCGCGCAAATCGCGTCCCAGGTTTCCATTTTCGCTCCCCTTATCCATCCAACTAAACCCTGGGCAGAGCTGTCACTATTTCCGACACTAGCCGTCGGTGCCGGACGTGCTGGTCGTGCCGATCGCGGGCTGTCACCGCGACGCTCTAGGGTGACCCCCGATGGCGCTTCACCTGCACCGTGCCGAGCGGACCGACTTGCTTGCCGATGGACTGGCTGCGCTTTTGGCCGAGCTGCCGCCGGACCCGTTCGCCGAGGAGCTGGTCTTGGTGCCGGCCCGCGGCATAGAACGCTGGCTGAGCCAGCGGCTTTCGCACGCGCTCGGGTGCGGGCCGCACGGTGACGACGGCGTGTGCGCCGGCGTGTTGTTCCGGAGTCCGGGCTCGCTGATCGCCGCGATCACCGGCACGGTCGATGACGATCCGTGGTCGCCGGACGCGATGACATGGCCGCTGCTGCAAGCGATCGACGCCAGCCTCACCGAGCCCTGGTGCCGCACGCTGGCGACGCATCTGGGCCACTTTGCCACCGGCGAAGAGGCCGAACTCAGGCGCGGCCGGCGCTACGCGGTGGCGCGCCGGCTCGCCGGGCTGTTCGCGTCTTACGCCCGGCAGCGTCCGCACCTGCTTGTCGATTGGCTGGACGGCACTGTGGGCGATCTCGGTGCCGACCTGGACTGGCAGCCTGCGCTGTGGCGGGCCCTGGTCGCCGCCGTCCCCGCCGATCCCCCGCACATCCGGCATGAAGAGACCATTACCCGGTTGCGCGCAGGCCCCGCCGACGTACCGTCGCGGCTCTCGCTGTTCGGCCATACCCGGTTAGCCTGCACGGACATCGAACTGCTCGAAGCGCTGGCCACCCACCACGAACTGCACCTGTGGCTGCCGCATCCCAGCGACGACCTCTGGCGGGCGCTCTCGCGCATGCACGGGACAGCCCCGCGGCGTCAAGACACCGGCCACCGCAAAGTCGGCCATCCGTTGCTGGCGACACTGGGCCGGGATCTGCGCGAACTACAACGTGCGCTGCCGCAAAACCCGGCGACCGACGAATACCTCAGCGGTGCAACCAAACCCGATACCCTGCTCGGCTGGCTACAGTCCGACATCGCAGCCAACGTGGTGCGGCCGCAAAATCGCTCACTCGCTCCCGATGACCGGTCGCTGCAGGTACACAGCTGCCACGGGCCCGCCCGGCAGGTCGACGTGCTGCGCGAGGTGCTGCTCGGCCTGCTCGCCGACGACTCAACGCTGGAGCCGCGCGACATCTTGGTGATGTGTCCCGACATCGAGACCTACGCGCCGCTGATAATGGCGGACTTCGGCCTCGGCGAGGTGGTGCCCGGTGCGCATCCCGCGCATCGGCTGCGGGTGCGGCTCGCCGACCGCTCGTTGCTGCAGACCAATCCGCTGCTGGGTGTTGCGTCGCAACTGTTGACGCTCGCGGGCGGCAGGGTCACCGCCAGCGAGGTGCTCAACCTCGCCCAATCCGCGCCGGTACGTGCCCGGTTCAGCTTCAGCGACGACGATTTGGAGGGCATCACCCGCTGGGTCCGGCAGTCCAACATCCGGTGGGGCTTCGATCAGCAGCACCGTCGACCCTTCGGGGTCGACTTCGTCCACAACACGTGGCGGTTCGGCATCGACCGGGTGCTGGCCGGGGTCGCGATGTCCGACGACTCAGGCGCCTGGATCGACGCCACGCTGCCCCTCGANNACGACGTCAGCAGCAATCGGATCCAATTGGCCGGCCAGTTGGCCGAATACATCAACCGCCTGCAAAACGCGGTCGACTCGCTCACCGAGGCGCGACCGCTGCACGAGTGGTTGGCTGCGCTGACTGACGGCGTCACATTGCTGACTCGCACCGAGGACGGGGACTCTTCGCAAGACGCATGGCAGACCAGCCAGCTGCAGCGGGAATTCGCCGACGTACTTCGCACGGCGGGTCCGCACGCCGACACCGTCATGCGGCTACCCGACGTTCGGGCGCTGCTGCGAAGCCACCTCGCCGGGCGACCCACCCGCGCTAACTTCCGGACCGGCACGCTGACGGTCTGCACGATGGTTCCGATGCGATCGGTCCCGCATCGGGTGGTGTGCCTGGTCGGCCTTGACGACGGCTTGTTTCCTCGTCTCGGTGCCGTCGACGGTGACGACGTGCTGGCCCGCAATCCGATGACCGGCGAGCGCGACGTCCGTTCCGAGGACAGGCAACTACTGCTCGACGCCATCGGTGCGGCCACCGAGCACCTGGTGATCACGTACACCGGCGCCAATGAGTACTCGGGTCAGCGCAGACCTCCCGCTGTGCCGCTGGCCGAGCTGCTGGACGCCCTGGACCAAACCGCCCAGACCACAATCGAAAAAGTCCGGTCCCGCGTCGTCGTTGAACATCCCTTGCAGCCGTTCGACGTTCGCAATGTGGAGGCGGGAAAGCTGGTTCCCGGTGTGCCGTTCAGTTTCGATCCGACCGTGCTGCAGGCCGCCCGCATAGCCACCGGCGAACGCACCCAGCAGCCGAAGTTCATCTCCGGNNCTCGAGTACACGCTGCCCTGGGATGTTGACGGCGTCGAGGATGCCATGCCGGTCGATATCAACGCGCTCGAGGAATGGACCGTCGGCGATCGGATGCTGCACGACATTCTGGGTGGCATGACGCCGGATCAAGCCAAGCAGGCGGAGTGGCGCCGGGGCACGCTGCCACCCGGCCAGCTCGGCTGGCGCAAGGCAACCGAGATCCGTGATCAGGCCGCAACGCTGGCCAGTGCTGCGCTGCAGCACCGCCATGCCGACCCGGCGGCGTTCGACGTCGACATCGACCTCGGCAACAGGCGGCTGACCGGCACGGTGTCGCAGGTGTTCGGTGATCGTCTGGTGTCTGTGACGTACTCCAAGCTCGACGGTAAGCATCTACTGGAGTCGTGGATTCCGTTGTTGGCGTTGATCGCCCATGACCGGAGCCGCGACTGGTCTGCCGTCTGCATCGGCCGGCCCAAACGCGGCACTGCCCCGCGCCAAGAGGGGCTGGGGCGACCGCACGGTGACGCCGCCGGCCTGCTGGCAGATCTCGTAGCGATCTACGATGCGGGGCGGCGCGAGCCGATCCCGTTGCCCATCAAGACATCTTACGCATGGGCGGTCGCCAGGCATGCCGGCGAAGACCCGATGCGAGATGCGACATACCGGTGGAAGTCGGGTAACTATCCCGGGGAGGACGAGGCGCCGGCTCACGTGCGGGCCTGGGGCAGATACGCACCACTGGACGACCTGATGCAAACCTTGCGGCCGGGCGAGGAATACGGCGGCGAGAACAATCGTCTGGGCGCCTTCGCCGCGCGCGTGTGGCTGCCGATGTTGCGCGCCGAGCGGAACCCGTGCTGATGGATCGCGTCGACCGCTTCGATCTCCTGGGTCCGTTGCCCGCAGCGCGGTCCACCACGGTGCTGGAGGCCAGCGCCGGAACCGGCAAGACGTTCGCGTTGGCCGGCTTGGTTACCCGCTACCTGGCCGAGGGCCGGGCGACGCTCGACCAGATGCTGCTCATCACGTTCGGCCGCGCCGCCAGCCAGGAACTGCGCGAGCGTGTGCGTTGCCAAATCGTCGACGCCCTGGTCGCTTTCGATGACAACTCGGCGGTCGGTGACAACGAGTTGCTGGCATGCCTGATCGACGGCACAGCGACCGAGCGTGACGACCGACGACAACGGCTGCGTGACGCGCTGGCCGGGTTCGATGCCGCCACGATCGCCACCACGCACCAGTTCTGTCAACTGGTGCTGAAATCGCTGGGTGTGGCCGGGGATACGGACGCTGGCGTCACATTGGTCGAAGACCTCAACGAGTTGGTCGCCGAGATCGTCGATGATCTCTATCTGGCTCATTTCGGACAGGACCGCGAAGAACCCGCGCTGACTTACCGCGACGCGCTGCGAATCGCCCGCGAAGTGGTCAAAAACCCGTCGACAGAGTTGCGTCCGCGCGACCCACGGCCCGGCTCGCGGGCCGCAATCTGCGTCGACTTCGCGAATAACGTTCTGGCCGAACTTGACACGCGCAAACGCCGGCGGGGCATCCTCGGCTACGACGATCTTCTGATCCGGCTGGCCGACGCACTGGACGCCGCCGACTCTCCCGCCCGGGTCCGGATGCGGCAACGCTGGCCCATCGTCATGGTCGACGAGTTCCAAGACACGGACCCGGTGCAGTGGCAGGTGATCGACCGCGCGTTCAGCGGCCGATCCACGCTGATTCTGATCGGCGACCCGAAGCAGGCGATCTATGCGTTCCGCGGTGGCGACATCGTCACCTACCTTCGCGCGGCCGAGTCCGCGGGCGACAAGCGAACGCTGGCCACGAACTGGCGCAGTGACGCCGCGCTCGTCGAGCGGTTACAGGCCGTGCTGCACGGCGCCGAACTCGGCGATCCCGCGATCGTGGTTCGCGACGTCGGCGCGCATCACCAGGGTCACCGGCTCGCCGGCGCGCCGCAAAACGATCCGTTCCGGCTGCGGGTGGTACGCCGTGCCACATTCGGCCGCAGCGGGACACAGAATCTGCCGATCGACGACTTGCGCGAACACATCGGTCGCGACCTCGCCGCCGACATCGGCGCGCTGCTGGCCAGCGGTGCGACGTTCGACGATGAACCGCTCGCGGCCCGCGATATCGCGGTGATCGTCGAAACGCACAAAGACGCCCGGGCCTGCGACCGGGCGCTGGCCGACGCGGGGATCCCCGCGGTCTACACCGGTGACTCCGACGTGTTCAGTTCGGAAGCCGCCGACGACTGGCTGTCCCTGTTGGAAGCGTTCGACCAGCCGCACCGCTCCGGTGTGGTTCGCGCCGCGGCCGCGACGATGTTCTTCGGTAAGACTGCGGAAGACCTTGCCGCCGACGGCCATGCGCTGACCGATCACATCGCCGAAACCCTGCGGCAGTGGGCCGACCACGCCCGCGAGCGCGGCGTGGCTGCGATCTTCGAGGCCGCGCAATTGAGCGGCATGAGCGGCCGCGTGTTGTCGTGGCAGGGCGGCGAGCGGCACATGACCGACCTGGCACACCTGACCCAGCTGTTACAGCAGACCGCGCACCGCGAGCACTACAGCTTGCCTGCGCTGCGGGATTGGCTGCGCGGACAACGCGAGGAACGCGGGGGTTCAACCGAACGCAACCGACGGATCGACAGTGATGCCGGCGCCGTTCAGATCATGACCGTGTGGGTGAGCAAGGGGCTGCAATACCCGATCGTCTACCTGCCGTTCACGTTCAACCGCAATCTGCAGGACCGCGATCTGGTGCTGTTCCACGACGGGGATGCGCGCTGTCTGCACATCGGCGGTCAGGACAGTCCCGACTTCAACGTCGCCGCGAAGCTCGGCAGCGAAGAGTCCGCCGGCGACGACAGCCGGCTGACCTACGTCGCGATGACGCGGGCCCAGTCTCAAGTGGTGGCCTGGTGGTCGCCGGCGCACGGCGAACCGAACGGCGGGCTGTCGCGGCTGCTGCGCGGACGCCGACCCGGCGACTCGGTAATCCCCGACCGCTGTGCGCCCGCGAAGATCACCGACGACGACGCCTGGGCTCGGCTTCGGGAATGGGAGATTGCCGGCGGACCGGTGCTCGAAGAGTCGGTGATTCGCTCCACGCCGCGCGTTTNNGGTTCGGAAGGGTCGGAAGGGATCGGGGGCTCGCAGCCGGCGGGTGTGACCAGTGAGCCAGAAGAAACCGAACTGGACGATGAAGTCGGCGAAATTCCGCTGACCGAAGCGACATCCGGGTCAGACATGCCGTCCCCGATGGCCGACCTGCCGGCAGGCGCGAAGTTCGGCACGCTGGTGCACGCGGTGCTGGAGACCACCGACCCGCTCGCGACCGATCTGGCCGCCGAACTCGAGACGCAGATCCGCGTGCACTCAAAGTGGTGGCCGGTGGATGTGCCCGCCGCTGAACTGGCCGCGGCGATGCTGCCGATGCACGACACCCCACTGGGTCCGCTGGCAGGAGGATTGACGTTACGGCAGATCGGACTGCGTGACCGGTTGCGGGAGTTGGACTTCGAGTTTCCGCTGGCTGGTGGCGACCTCCGGGCCGCTGCGCCTAATATTCGGCTGGCGGACGTCGGAGTATTGCTGCGGTCGCATTTGGCGGCACAGGATCCGCTGGCACCGTACGCGGACCGGCTGATCAGTGACGCACTCGGCAGAGAGTCGTTGCGCGGGTACCTCAGTGGTTCGGTCGACGCCGTGCTGCGGATTCCCGATGGACCGGGACACCGCTATCTGGTCGTGGACTACAAGACCAACTGGCTGGGCAACTCGGATCGGCCATTGACCGCTGCCGATTACCACCGGCCCCGACTGGCGGAGGCCATGCTGCACTCGGATTATCCGCTGCAGGCATTGCTGTACAGCGTTGTGCTGCACCGTTTCTTGCGGTGGCGCCAGCCTGGCTACGATCCGGCAAGACATCTGGGCGGCGTGCTGTATCTGTTCGTGCGCGGGATGTGTGGGCCGGATACTCCGGTGGTCGACGGTCAACCGGCGGGGGTGTTCAGCTGGCAACCACCGGCCGACCTAGTGATGGCATTGTCGGACCTTCTCGACGTGGGGAGCGCGGCCGCGTGACTGTTGAAGCGCACGATCCGGCCGGCTGGCGGCAGGTCGTCAGTGCCGACGGGTTGTTGCGGACGTTCAACGAAGCCGGCGTGATCGACGCCGCGGACGTTCACGTAGCGCAACGACTCACGGCCATGGCCGGTGAGTCGAATCCGGTGGTGGCGCTGGCTGTTGCGTTGGCGGTGCGAGCGCTGCGCGGCGGCTCGGTATGTGTCGACTTGCGATCGGCCGAGGCGCAAGCGGGCGTGGCCGGCCTGCCGTGGCCGTCGGCCCACGACTGGTTGGCGACGGTAGAGGCCAGCCCGCTGGCCGGATCGCCACCGGTGCTGCGCATATACGCCGATACCCTGGTGTACCTGGATAGGTATTGGCGCGAGGAACAACAGGTCGCTGACGACCTGCTGGCCCTGCTGAAGGCCCGTGCGCCGATGGTGGTTCCCGATCTCAATCGGTTGTTCCCGCCGGGATACGAAGAACAACGCGAAGCCGCAACAATTGCCCTGGCGCAGGGATTCACGGTGCTGACCGGTGGACCGGGGACGGGCAAGACGACAACGGTCGCGAGGTTGTTGGCGTTGTTCGCCGAACAGGCGACCGGAGATGCGCGGCTGCGCATCGCGCTGGCGGCGCCCACCGGCAAGGCCGCGGTCAGATTGCAGCAGGCGGTGCAGCTCGAGATCGACCAGCTGGACGTCGTTGATCGACAGCGTCTTTCAGGGCTGAAGGCCACCACACTGCATCGATTGTTGGGGAGCCGGCCGGATACCTCGTCGCGGTTCCGGCATCATCGCGGCAACCGACTGCCGCACGACGTGATCGTCGTCGACGAGACGTCCATGGTCTCGCTGACGATGATGGCCCGTTTACTGGAGGCAGTGCGGCCNNGCGCTGAAGACATCACATCGCTTCGGCGCATCAATCGGCGAACTGGCGTCGGGGATCCGGGTCGGCGACGCGGACCGGGTCATTGACTTGCTGCGCACCTGCGACGAGCACATCGAATGGATCAACACCGACGACTGGACCGATCGTCTGCGCAATGTGCT
>PLSK01000297.1 GCA_003165155.1 Mycobacterium sp.
CAACGTGCCAGGTACTACGTTCACGAAAGAAGACATCTGCGGCTTCCCATCACGAAGAGGGTTGTTCGAGTGACGCGCCATGGTCGCGCCACGAAGTCGGCGCGACAAATGGGAATGGCTGGGCCAGTGGCCCTTTGGGGCGTCTCACCTTCTACGATCGCAGCAGTCCACTGTCTGGGCCTGCGATCAGGTTGCTTACAAACCCGAATACCTAAGGCGGCGGCCGAACGCACTAGGGCCGGTTGGGCCGGCTCAACGCTGTGCATCGTGCACCGTGTGGCGAAGCGTACAACGATACTTATATAAAAAGGAAGACCCAAGTTAACAATGAACGATCCATGCGACAGCCGTAACTCAAGATCCGCTCATGCCGCTTACCGCGATAACCGACCAGAACATGTTGTGGTGCAGCAACATTTGATGGTGCCGTCGCTCACCCCTCGCGGTGACCAGTCCGACCTCATCCCGCCAGCGCTTGGCTTCCTCGTCGCCGGCATGGGAGATGTGTCTCTAGGTGAAGTGTCCGAGATGACTTACGCAAGCCTTAATTTCGACGCGGTGTCATGCGCGACGCGACGGCAAAATCTCTTCTTTTGCTCAGAGACGCAGTTCACCAGCTATTTTCGCAATTCAGAACTACTATTTTCGCAATTCAGAACTAATTGACGTCCGGGGTGGGTTCGCGTACAGCGCGTTTCGTTCTACTCCGATGCCTCGGTAGGGCGCGGGCCTTGAAGGAGGCGGCTGCGGCTACTCGGCCGGAGTCAACCGCACCGCTGCCAGGCGCAGCCGGCCGACCGCCTCGGTGAACTCGTCGAGCGTCGGTATTTTCTGACCGCGGAACTTCACTCCCATCATGCGTTGTGCGCGCTGGACGCCGTAGGACTGCACGCACTTGAGGTAGAGATCGGAGACGATGGCGCTGTCTTGGATGAGTTCGCCGTGCATAGTGGTCGTCTTGCCGTCGTAGACCACCTCCGCGGGGGTGCCGCCGCGGAAGTTCTGCTTCCAGGTCGCGCTGCAGAGCGCATAGAGATCGTTGTCGATCACATGGGCACTCAACGGAATTGAGTACCGCCGACCGGTCTTGCGTCCGGTGAAGCTGAGCACCATCAGCTGCTTGCGGGCGGGTCCGGCGAGTNNGGTTTGGTCGTCGATGATGTTGGTGGCGTCCATCAACGGCCCCTGGTCGCTGTCGAGGGCGTCGGCGTTGAGCTGCAGCACGAACACGGCACCCTGGACGGGGATCACCACCGTCTTCTGTGCGACGGCGCGTGTCTTGCCGTCCTTCTGGTACGTGCCACTGAGCTGCCACGCCTGAAATCCGTTTAGCGTAGCTGCGGTGCCGTTGCCCTGGCCCTGGTGGCCGGGCAAATTCTGCAGCTCCCCGGGGGCGTACTCGATGATCTTCGCGGGATCGACGTCACCGGTGAGTTTCGAGAAGAGCGCCAGGATGGTGGGTGGATCGGCAGGATTGGCGGCCTGAGTCAGAACGATGCCGTCATAAGGCGCCCCGGGGATTTGGTCGAGCTTCTGCCAACCTGCTGGTACCGGCAGATTGACGGCCGGGCCCGGATCGCCGCGATGGACGGGGGTTTCCGTGATGTGCTTCTCAGCGATGTAGTCGGCGACGGTTTTGTTCGGCCGCGCGCCTGGCGTGCTCGTGGACGTTGATGTCGTGTTGTTGTCTGACTTGTTGTCAGAGCCGCAGCCGACGAACGCCAGACTCAGCGCCACGGCAGCGGTTGCCGCGGTCAAGTATTTCATCCGTTGCATCTCCCGGAAATTGGACCGGCACCAGCACCAGCGACGCCAGAATGAGACTAGCTGACGTCAGCGCGGGACGTTGCTAGCGTTTCTCGGGCACTGCTGGCAGCGTTGTATGCAAGCCACTCCTCGATCTCGAATCACTCGAAACAGCGACACAAAGAGATGGTTATGAAGTAAAGACAGCTATGCGGTCACGAAGGGTCCTCATCGCGCTCATAGCGGTGGCGGCCGTCTCCATAACGTTCGTTGCGCCGGTTCCGCCCATTGCTTACGACGGTGAGCCCGCGTTGGTTGCGAATCCCGTCGACCACGTCGACACGCTCATCGGCACCGGGACGGGCGGTGGGATTGTGGGGGAGATCAACAACTTCCCCGGCCCCTCCGTGCCGTTCGGAATGGTGCAGTACTCGCCGGACACGACCAACAACTACGCCGGCTACAGCCATGACAATCCACGCTCCACCGGGTTCAGCATGACCCACGCCTCGGTGGGCTGTGCGGCGTTTGGCGACATCTCGATGTTGCCTACCACCACCTCAATCGGATCACAGCCGTGGAACGCCTCGGAAAGGATCGCCCACGACGACACTGAGCAGGGCGCGCCGGGCTACTACACCGTGCGGTTCCCCGGCACCGGGGTGACCGCGGAACTCAGCGCCACCACCCGTACCGGCGTCGGCCGGTTCAGCTACCCACACAACGGTAAGGCGGCCCTTTTCCACGTACGGTCCGGCGCGTCCCTGGCGGGCGACTCCCGCTCGAGCATCCAGATCGGCGACGACAACACCACGATCACCGGTTGGGCGACCAGCGGCGGATTCTGCGGCAGGAACAACACCTACACGGTGTATTTCGCCATGAAGTTCAGCCAGCCGTTCACCTCCTACGGCGCTTGGGACGGGTACAGGGTCTACGCCGGCGCCCGGGCCGCGGCTTCGCCTTACAGCGGGGGGTATGTGGAGTTCCCGGCCGGCTCCGCGTTCGAGGTGCGGACCGCAATCTCCTACGTCGGCATCGACGGAGCGCGGGCCAACCTGGCGGCCGAGGGCGGAGGGAGCTTCGAAGACGTCCGCGCCGCGGCACAATCCGAATGGAACGCCACGCTGTCGCATATCTTGGTGGCTGGCAGGAATGTCGACAATCTGGACACCTTCTACACCTCCCTCTACCGGTCACTCCTGCATCCCAATACCTTCAACGACGCAGACGGACGCTATATCGGATTCGACGGCTTCATCCACGCTGTGGCCAAGGGGCGCACCCAGTACACCAACTTTTCCGATTGGGACACCTACCGAAGCCTGGCGCCATTACAGGCAATGCTTTTCCCAAAGCAAGCGAGCGATATGGCCCAATCGCTGGTCAACGACGCCGAGCAGAGTGGATCGTATCCGCGCTGGGCGCTTGCGAATTCCTCGACCGGCGAGATGAGCGGCGACAGTGTGGTGCCGCTGATCGTGAACCTCTACGCGTACGGCGCCAAGGACTTCGATCTCAAAACGGCACTGCGCTACATGGTGAACGCGGCGACCCGGGGCGGTGTCGGGCTCAACGGCTACGTGGAGCGGCCGGGCATCGCCACTTATCTGCAGTTGGGCTACGCACCCCAGACCGTATTCGGCGCCGGCGCATCGATCACGCTGGAGTGGTCGGTCGATGACTTCGCGATCTCCCGGTTCGCCGAATCGCTCGGAGACAGTGCGACCGCGGCCGAATTCCAGAACCGGGCGCAATACTGGCAGAACCTTTTTAATCCCAGCACGGGTTACATCGCGCCCCGCAGCGCAACCGGGGCCTTCGGTGAGGGCCCGGCCATCATGCAGCCCGGTTCGGGCTTCGGCCAGGAAGGTTTTGACGAGGGCAACGCTGAGCAATACGTCTGGTGGGTGCCGCATAACGTCGCCGGCCTGGTGGCCGCTCTCGGCGGCCGCAAGGCAGTGACAGGCCGGCTGGACCGCTTCACGAAGGAACTCAACGTGGGCCCCGACGAGCCGTACCTGTGGGCCGGTAACGAGCCCACCTTCGGGGTGCCGTGGCTCTACAACTACGTCGGTCAACCGTGGAAAACGCAGCTCACGGTCGACCGAGTGCGCGGGCTATTCGGTCCAACACCCGACGGTGAGCCGGGCAACGACGATCTCGGGGCGATGTCCAGCTGGTACGTTTGGGCCGCCCTCGGCCTCTATCCGAGTACTCCGGGCGCGCCGGTTCTCAGCCTGAACACGCCGCTGTTCGATCGGGTCGTGATCGCGCTTCCGGGCGGCAAAACCTTCCAGATCTCCGCCCCCGGCGCATCCGGACCGAACCATCCTAAGTACATCAGCGGCCTGACCGTTGACGGCCGTGCCACCGATCACACATTCGTTCCGGAGTCGATCATCCGCACGGGTGGCGACCTCACCTTCTCGCTCGCCGCCCACCCAGACAAGGTCTGGGGCACTGCGGAGTCCTCCGCGCCACCGTCGTTTGGTGCCGGCAGTTCGGCGGTGACCGTGAACATCTCTAGCCCAATCGTCACGATCGCGCCGGGAAGCACGGCCACCGTGAAGCTTGATGCTCAACGGATGGTCGACACCGCCGGCGGCTACACCATCACCGGCGCATCCTCCGCCAGTGGGATTACGGTCGCACCTGCGTCTGGACAGTTCGGCTCCGACGGATCGGCCGCCGTTTCGGTCGCGATCACGGTGGCGCCCGCAGTGCCCGAGGAGTACTACTGGGTCTATCTGACCATCACGGTTGGTGCGAGCATCAGAAGGTCCGTCGCCCTCGTGGTCGTTGAGGCCGAGACCCAGACCGACGACAGCTGACCAGTCCCGTTAGACCATGTCGTTATCGGCTAGCCACCGCATCACCCGCCAGCCGATGAAGACGGGTAGCCAGCAGGTGAGCACCCGATACAGCAGCACCGACGGCACAGCCACCCCCGCCGGCAGGCCGAAGGCAGCCAGACCACCGATCAGCGCCGCTTCGACGGCACCGACGCCACCGGGTGTCGGCGCCGCTGAGGCGAGGGTTCCGCCGACCATCGTCACGACCGTGCAGGTCACGAACGTCGCGCCGCCGCCAAAGGCCGCGACGCTGGCCCAAAGCGCCAGCGCGGCACCGAGGGTCGTTCCGGAGCAACCGAGCACGATCAGTGCCAATCGTTTTGGTTCGCGGACAAGCTCGATGAGTTCGCTGGTTACCTCCTCGATCTTCGGGCGCAGTCCCGTCGCCAGCCAGTGCCGCAGCGTGGGCACGAACAGGAATGCGCCGACGATGCCCAGTGCCACACCCGCGATCAGGTAAAGCGCGGTGGCAGTCGGGACGAAATGCGACAGGTTCGTCGACGCTCCCGCCACGGTGCTGAAAAAGATCAGCAACACAACGTGGGCGATTACCTGCACTGATTGCTGCACCGCCACCGCGGCGGTGGCTCGTGTTGCGGTCAGACCGCCCTTCTGCAGGATCCGGGTGCTGAGCGCCAGCCCGCCGACGCCGGCCGGGGTGGTGGTTGCGGCAAAAGTATTGGCCACCTGCGCGATTGACAGCTTCCAGAAGTTCACCGTGCCATCGGTGCAGGCCCACAAAGCGGTTGCCGCGCCGACATAGGTCAGCGCCGATATCGTCAAGCCCAGCAGTGCCCACCACCAGTTCGCGGTCTCCAGCTCGGAGAAGAACGTCGGCACCGTGCTGATGAACGGATATGCGACATAGACCAGGGAACCGAACAGGACCAGCTGGATCACCTGGCTGCGGGTGAACCGGGTGATGGTTTCGGTTTTGATCTGATCCGCGCCCGTGTGGCGCTTGACCTCGGCGCGGGTGCCGGAGATGACGCCGCCGGGATCGGTTACCGATTGCCGGATTCGTTTTGGCACAGCAGATTTGGTGAGGCGTCGGGAGGCGGTCAGGATGGTTTCCTTGCCAAACGCGTCGATCGCCGCACTTACCGCGGAATTTGCGTCATACAGCGCCGAGGTGGTCACCAGGAGTTGGGCCAGGTCGGATTGGAGTTGGGCGTCGGTGGCGCCGTATTCGGCGCTGCCGAAGCCCCCGAAAAGCACTGCGCCGTCATCGACGGTGATCTCGTGGCTGCGCAGGTCGCCGTGCGAGATCTGGTCATCATGCAGGGTTCGCAGCGCTTCCCACACCCGCGCGACTGGCGTCGTCTTGGCGCATTGGTCGAGCGGAATCCCCCGAATGGGCTGGTGGGCGTACATCGTCCATCCCCGATCGAGGGTGGCGACGGCGACCGTCGACGTGTTGGCGACGCCCGCGTCACCGATCGCAATGGCCATCAGTGCGCGATGCTCGACGGCGCGCCGCATCGAGGTCTGAAGGGGCGCGCTCTCCGCGTTGCGCAGCCTCAGCTTGCGCCATAGCTGGCGCAGTGCGCCACCGCTGCTTTGATGCGGGCCGTACAGCTCTATCGCCGCCTGGGTGGCCTTAAAATCCAGGTCAGCGTCCGCATCCTCGCAATCGGCCGAAAGAACCAGTGCCCCGGGTCCGGCCGGCCGGACCACCAACAGCCGTGTCACGACGCATCCGCGTCTGGCCATCGCACGAACGGCACCATCAAGCGGTACCTCGAGTGCGGGGGTGCCGACGATCAGGACAACCAGCGCCCCGACGAACCACCCCACCGCCAGCCCCACCAACGAGCGCGCCGGCACGATGGCGCTGATCACCAGGTGGATCGGCACGAAAGCGAGCAGCAGCGCCCACCACCAGCGTCGCAGGCGAGCCGGTTGCCACGGGCCCGACACGGTGAGCACTGCCGCCAACATGGCGATCCACCGCGGGTCATCGAGAAACTGGGCCGGCAACGTGGCGAGCCGGTCCGAAAACTCGAAGTGCCACCGGGGTGCCGCGAAGCCGTTGTTGCTGATCGACAGAGAGAGGATGGCGATGAGCGCGGCGGCCGCATATGCGCCCAGCAGTCTCCATTGCCGGGCAACGATCAGTCCAATCAGGATCATGAATGGCAACGCCAGTATCGCGAGGCCGTAGACCAGGTAAACCGCATCGGATTGCGTCGGCGTCAAGACCCCGACGATCTGCGAGATGGATCTCTCCAGCGCGACCCAGCGTGGGCGGGTGATTACCGAACCTGTGATCACCGCCGCGAGGAAGGTCGCGGCCAGCACGAGCCGCAGGATGTCGTTAGTCCGCCGAGTCAGTGGTTGCAGCACGCTGCCGGACACCGCGATGTCGCGCCCGTCAACCCGCATGTTGCCAATTCCTTCGGGATCCTCTGATGAGTGCCGCGTGGTTTGCGGCCCCTTTAAAAACTTCGAGAAACTTAGCCAAACTTAACCGGATCTAGCCGGATACCTCCGGGTCGGCATCCATGAACCCGACGGACAGCTTGTTCACGCACTGCGCGCGTAGGGTCGATAGGTAGCCGTGCTAGCGAATGGGAGGGCACCCGCGTGCCGAGAACTGAGAACGACAGCTGGGAGATCACCGAGAGCGTGGGGGCGACGGCACTGGGCGTTGCGTCGGCCCGTGCGGCGGAAACCGAGAGTGAAAACCCACTGATCAGTGACCCATACGCGCGGGTGTTCCTCGACGCCGCCGGAGACGGCGTGTGGAATTGGCACGCCGGACCGCAGCTGCCCGCCGAGCTGATCGAACTCGAACCCGATTTGCCGGTGCAGATGCAGGCGATGGTCGGCTATATGGCTTCGCGGACAGCCTTTTTCGACACCTTCTTCCTCAATGCAACCCAAGCGGGCATCCGCCAGGTAGTGATCCTGGCGGTGGGCCTGGACTCGCGGTCCTGGCGATTGCCCTGGCCGGACGGGACGACCGTCTACGAACTCGACCAGACCAAGGTGCTGGATTTCAAAGCGTCGACGCTGCGCGAGCACGGGACAGAGCCGGCGTGCAACCGGGTTCCCGTTGCGGTGGACCTGCGCCACGACTGGCCGACGGCGCTGCAACAGGCTGGTTTTGATGCCTCGGCGCCCAGCGCCTGGTCGGCCGAGGGGTTGATGCCGTATTTACCGGCGGCGGCCCAAGAGCTGCTGTTCGACCGTGTTCAGGGGCTGACTGCGCCCGGCAGCCGGGTCGCCGTGGAGGCGCTCGGCCCGAGTTTTCTCGACCCCGAGGCCCGGGCGAAGCGGCGCGCGCGGATGGATCGCGTCCGCGATTTCATGGCCAAGGCCGACCCTCAGCGTGAAATCCCCAGGACCGATGAACTGTGGTACTTCGAGGAGCGTGAAGACGTCGGTGACTGGTTCGCACGGCACGGCTGGGACGTGACGGTGACGCCGTCCCACGAGCTGATGGCCGGCTACGGTCGCCGAGCCCCCAAACAGGTCGAGGATCAGGTCCCGGGGAATCTGTTCGTAGCCGCGCAGCGGGCCGGGAGTTAGCGGGGCGCCGTTAAACGCAGCGCTAGCCCCGTCGCCCGAATAGCGCGGCGGTCCAGGGCGGCGCGTACCTCGGCTTCGGAGCCGACCACCCGCACCTTGGCCTTGGCCCGGGTCACGGCGGTATAGAACAGTTCCCGGGTGAGCAACCGCGAATCCGCCGGCGGCATAAGGACGGTGACCTCGCCGGCTTGGCTGCCCTGGCTCTTGTGGATCGTCATTGCGTGCATGGTCTCGATGTCGCCGAGCCGGCTAGTTGCGAAGTCGAGCCGTCCTGCGGCGCTCGCGATGACGGCTCGCAGCACGCCATCGTTCATCACGGCGACCCCGGTGTCCCCGTTGTAGAGTCCCAGTCCGTAGTCATTCGCCGCGACCAAAAGCGGGCGCCCGGCGTACCACGGGGACCAAATCGGCTCGCCTGTCTCTTCGGTGAGCCATCGCTCGACTTGGCGGTTCCAGACCGCAACGCCATATGGTCCGCGCCGGTGCGCGCAAAGCAGCCGATGCTCGTCGAGCATGGCCACCGCCGCTGCCGCGTCACCCAATACGGCGGCCTGCCGCAGCCGAAGCGCATGGGGCAAAAGCACATTGCGCAGACGATCGGTCC
>PLSK01000050.1 GCA_003165155.1 Mycobacterium sp.
TTGCACTAACCACTTGACTTTGAGCTGAGAAAGACCACGCTCTCGTCGATCTCGACGACCCCCCGGGCCAGGCGTTCCCGGGGCCCTAGCCGAACGTCAGTCGCTGGCCGGCAGCGGCTTGACCTCTTTGAGCTGCAGCGCAGCCGGGCCAACGCTCAAGCTCCCCACGCCCGGCTTGGTCACCAGCACCTCGGCGCCGGTTTCGTCGACGTAGCGCTTGCCCATCACGGTGCCGCCGGCGAACTCCGGGTCCAGTTCACCGGATCGCTCGGCGCCGACCGCCACCATCGGCACCCCGCCGCAGCGCAGGTCGTCGAGGCTGTCGGAACTTCTGACGACAATCACCTGGGTGTCACACACCTGGCTGGCGAGACGGGTTCCGTTCTTGATCATGCGTGTAGTCCTTTTAGCGTTTCGATAATCTCCCGGCGAAGTACCTTGCCGGTCGGGGTCGTTGGCAGCTCGTCGCGAAACACTACCCGGTCGGGGGTACGCGACCCCCGCAAGTTCTTGCGGACATGCTCGCGCAGTTCCTCGGGATCGGGATCGATACCCGCCGCGGGCACCACCACGGCGACAATCGCCTGGCCCCACTGCGGATCCTCGACTCCGACGACGGCGACGTCGCGCACGTGGGAGTGCTCGATCAGCACCTCCTCCAGCTCGGCGGGCGCGATGTTCTCGCCACCGCGGATGATGGTGTCGTCGCTGCGTCCGCCGATAAACAGGTAGCCGTCCTCGTCGAGGATGGCGATGTCCCTGGTCGGGAACCAACCGTGTTCATCGAGCACCGAGCCGANNGCCGAGCACGTTGCCGTCCTCGTCACGGATCTGCAACTCGATGCCGGGCACCGGCTGTCCAACCGATCCCAGCCGCTTGGCCACGGCGGCGTCCTTACTGGATAACGCCGAATGCGCCGCCCGGTGGTCGTCGGGGCTGAGCACCGCGATCGTCGAGCTGGTCTCGGTCAGACCGTAGGCGTTGACGAAACCCACATCCGGCAGCAGTTCCAGCGCCCGGCGGACCAGTGGCAAACCCACCTTGGAGCCGCCATAAGCGAGGTTGCGCAGCGATGGCAGCTTCGAAGCGGCGTCGCCCGCCTCGAGCACGGTGACGATGCGGTCCAGCATGGTCGGGACCACGGTGGCGGTGGTGATCTGTTCGTCGTCGACCAGCCGCACCCACTCCTGCGCGTCGAAGTTGGGCAGGTAGACCATCTTTCGGCCGGCATACAGGTTCGACAGCGCCGCGCCGACCCCGGCGATGTGATAGGGCGGCACGCAGATCAGCGCGGCATCGGTCGGCGCGGCCGACTCGAATTCGACCGTGCCGGTGACGTAGCTGGTCAGGTTGTTGTGGGTGAGTTCGACGGCCTTGGGTTGCGACGTGGTGCCCGAGGTGAACAGCACGATGGCCAACGAATCCGGGTCGGGGAACTCGGCGGCGGGCTCCGCGATTTGGGCCGCTGCCAGAAATTCATCGGAGGTCATCAGCCGCTTGGAGGCGTCCCCGATCATGTCCTGGTAGCGGCCGTCGACGATCACCAGCGGCTCGGGCAGCCGGTGGATCAGGGTCTGGATGCTGTCCGCGGACAGGCGGTAGTTGATCGGGGTGAAGGCCAGCCCGGCGCGCGCCGTCGCGAAGATCAGCACCGGCAGCATCGCCCCGCCGGTGCCGACGTAGACGACGTGCTGGGCGTCCGATCCCGCGATCACACCCGCGCCGCCGTCGGCCAGATCGCTGAGTTGCTGCGTTGTCAGCCGTAAATCCCCGGAGACGACTGCGGTGCGATCGGGATTGCTCGACGCAGCCATCTCGAGAAGCAACGAAATACTCACGCGTCAACTTTCTGTGGTGTCATCACGTTACAAAGCGCGCCAAAAGTGTCATGCCGCGCCCCGTTGCAGTTTAGATCACCCAAGTATCTGTCCACCCTGGGCCGCCTGACCGGCCGTCAGGTGCCGGTCCAGTGCGCCGGGCGCTTCTCGGCGAAAGCGATGGCTCCTTCTTTGGCGTCATTCGAGGAGAACACCGGCATCAGGATCTTGTTCTGTTCGGTGAACATCGTGTCCGGGCTCCAGCCGCGGGACTCGACGATGATCCGCTTGGTGGCGGCCACCGCGAGCGGCCCGTTCGCGGCGATCTTCTCCGCGAGTGCGATCGCGGCCTCCAGCGCCTTTCCTGGCTCGGCCAACACACTGACCAGCCCCAGCTGGTGAGCGCGCTCGGCCGACAGGTTCTCACCGGTCAATGCCAACTCCATGGCAATGGCAGCCGGTATGCGCTGCGGCAGCCGCAAAAGTCCGCCGCCTCCTGCCACCAGCCCGCGTTTGACCTCCGGAATCCCGAAGGCGGAGTCCTTCGATGCCACGATCAGGTCGGTTGCCAGCGCCAGTTCGGTGCCGCCGGCCAGCGCGTAGCCTTCGACGGCGGCGATGAGCGGCTTGACCGGCGGACGTTCGGTGAAGCCCATACCGCGGCCCTCGACGATGGGGAGCTCGCCGCGTGCGAACGCCTTGAGGTCCATGCCCGCGCAGAACGAGCCGCCCGCCCCGGTCACGATCCCCACCGAGAGACCCGGATCGTCGTCGAGCCGGTCAACGGCGGCGGCCAGGCCATTGGCCACCGCGGAGTTCACCGCGTTCTTGGCCTTCGGCCGGTTAATCGTGATGATCAGGATCCGGTCGCGTTGTTCGACCAGGACCTCGGGTTCGTTGTTGCCAGCTTCGTCGCTACCAGTCACAGTGCTGATGGTAACGGCCTGAAATCAGGCCTTAAATAAACCCCGAGCTCAAGCCTTAGTTCAAGCCTTAGCCATCGCCGTCTCAACGACGGTCAGATCTTCGGAAAGCCCAGCGGCTCGACGTATTTCGATGAAGTCCGAGACCATCGCCTCGGTGACCTCATGCGGGTCCTTGACGGTGGCGCCGTCGGACAACACCGAGATGTTGAGCTGATCGACATAACTCCACACGGTGATGTTGAGGCCGCTGCCGGTGGTCAATGGCCCCACCGAATAGATCTCGGTGACCATGGCACCACCGACGCGCCCGCGCTCGCGGGGCCCGGGGACATTCGAGATCGGCAGGTTGAGCACCTTGTTCAGCTCGCGGCCGGCCGCCCAGCGGAAGAAGGACTGGCTGGCCACCGGCGGCATATAGTTCGACCAGCGGCTGATCAGTTCGGGCCCGACCAGGTTGAAGCCCTCCTTGGCGGAGTTTGCGTTGTCGTGGCAGGCGCGCAGCCGCTCCAGCGGATCGTCAAGATCGGCCGGCAACGCCACCATCATCCCGGTGAAGTAGTTTCCCGAGATCCGCTCCGGTGAGAAGTCGAAACTCACCGGCACCGACGCCAGCAGAGGATCGGCCTTGCCGTCATAGCGCAACAACAACGTGCGCAGCGCCCCGGTCGAGATGGCCAGCACCACGTCGTTGATCGTCGCCCCGAGCTTCTTGCTGGTCTCCTTGACGTCGGCGAGGGCCAATGTGGCGGTGGCGAACCGGCGCTCTGGGGTGAGCTTGTGATTGATGAAGGTTGACGGCGGCGTGAACGGCATCGTCAGTTCGGGTGAGAGCTTGCGCGAGCTGCGTCGCACCCGGCCAATGCCCCGGGTGGTGTAACGCATGGTCGCCGGGAGTTTTCCGATCTGCCGTAGGTGATCGCTGAATGCCGACGTCATCAGCGCCCGCTTGGACGGAGCCGGGTCGGTGATTTGCGGGCCGCTCTCCGGCGTGGGTACCAAGTCCATACCGCGGGCCATCAGGTTCGCCGAGGCGATGCCGTCGGCGAGAGCGTGGTGGATCTTGCCGACCACAGCGACTCGATTGTCGGCCAGCCCTTCGACGAAATACATCTCCCACAGCGGACGGTCCCGGTCGAGTGGGGTACTGGCGATTTGCCCGATCGCCTCGTCCAGCTCGCGGCGGCCGCCTGGTGCGGGTAGCCGCCACGGGCGGATGTGGTAGTCGAGGTCGACCTCGCAGTGCTCGCGCCACATGGGGTGGTGGAACTTGAACGGGATATCGACGAGCTGATAGCAGAACGGGTCCAGCTTATTCAGGCGAGCCCCGATGACCTGGCGAAATGAGTCGAGATCGAAGTTACGTCTTTCCTCGTCCAGCTCGATCACCGCGACTTTGAGGGTGTGCATGTGTACGTTCGGCGCTTCGCTGTACAGCAGTACCGCGTCCCACCCGCTAAGCCGCTTCACCGCTTCCCTTTACCCATGGGGCGACCTTACTCAGCGATGTGGCTCAGATCACCTCTTTCGCGCCGATCTGCGTCTCGGTGCGATAGACGTGGTTGAGGAACAGCGACGTCGCGTGCGCCGCCACGCCGGCGCGTTCACCGTCGATGAGGTCAAAGCCATGGCCCGCGCCGGGCAACTCCAGGTAGCCCACCGTCGAACGCGAGACCGCCCGCAGCCGCTGCACAAAGCTTTGCGCCTGCTCGACCGGGATGACACTGTCTTTGCTGCCATGAATCACCAAGAACGGTGGCGCATTCCGGTGTACGCGTGCGACCGGCGACGCGTCGTGGAACACCTCCGGATGCCGGGCAATCGTCCGTTTGACCACGATCCGTTCCAGGAAATCGACGAATCGAGCCCGCTCGTCAGTGGAGCGGTCCTCCCAGTCGTAGCGGCCGTAGATCCCGACCACCGCGTCCACCGAACTGTCGGCGCCTTCGGGCAACTTTGCCTGGAATTGGGGATCGTCGGGGGTGAGCCCGGCCAGCGCGGCCAGGTGCCCGCCNNGTGACGCGGCCAGCGGTGGTGCGGCGCGACCCGGTAGTCGATCGCCAGACACACCCAGCCTTGTTCGGCGAGCTTTGACATCAGCGCCGAGCCCTGCCCGATGCTGCTGCCGTGCACCCAGGCGCCGCCCGGGACGAAGACCAGCACGGGCGCGGGCTGAGCCGGCAGATCCTTGCGGCGCCAGACGTCGAGCAGCTGCGCGGGGCTGTCCCCGTAGTGGACACGGCGTCGGTGGAGGTATCGGCGCTGACGCATCGCATCTAAAATTGGTGGGGTCTTCTCTGCCATCGGCCATTCGAGATCGAGATCTGCGGCGGACACGACGTCGCGCAACGCGGCGACGGACACATCGTGCGTGCTCTCCCGATCGCGGCGGCGCGCGCCGTTGATGCCCGGCGTCAGCAAGTCCTTCGTCATCGTGGACAGGGCTTCCGGTGCCATCCGGGCGCCCCAGACTCCCATCGCGGTCATGGCCCCCAGTGGCTCGAGGCGCTTGCCGACGACCGGTAGCGAAGCACCCGCAACGCTCAATGCCACCGCATAATCGCTGGGACGGGCACGCATCAACCACCTCATCAAGGGCGTCATGCTGGCCGTCATGAAGGGGAGCCTACCCGCGCTCGACCCGCGAAAACTGGCGATCGGGTGACACCAGCCGGCATGGTCGGACCCTGCTGTCCTCGGCGGTGGCCCGGACTCTTTCGCCGAGCGTGTTCTCAGGGTGGGAACTCAGGGCGAATTTCTCGCCCTCAGAACACGTTCGGCGCGAACAGGCCGCCGCAACGCGCCTTGGGGTGCCGAAATCGTTCACAGGAGTCATTCGGTGCCGGGCCTAGGCCAGATGGATACTGGACCGATGCCGAACACCGAAGTTCATCCTGATCTGCGTCGCTTCGCCCGCTTCGCCCCGCGCCAAGGGATCGGGGCCCGGACTTTGCCGGTGTTCCGGATGTTGACCGGACTGACGGGGCGTCGCAGCGCGCCCAGCGATGTGGAAGTGATCACCTTGGCATCTGGCGTCGGCGTTCGACTGTTCCGTCCCGCCGGCGTCCCCGAACCGGCGCCGGCGATGCTGTGGATCCACGGCGGTGGTTACGTGATCGGCACCGCGCAACAGGACGACGCGCTGTGCCGACGGTTCAGCAGAAAGCTGGGCATCGTCGTCGCGTCAGTGGAATACCGGCTGGCACCGGAACATCCCTATCCCGCACCGCTGGACGACTGCTACTCCGCACTGACCTGGCTGGCCGGCCTGCCCGCGGTGGACCCGGACCGGGTCGCGATCGGCGGAGCAAGCGCCGGGGGCGGCCTGGCGGCGGCTCTGGCCCTGCTGGCCCGCGACCGCGGCGAGATCGCTCCGGCATTTCAGCTGCTTGTCTACCCCATGCTCGACGATCGGAATACCAGCGCTTTTGGGGTCGCCGCCAACCCGAACCACCGGATGTGGAGCCCGCGTTCGAATCAGTTCGGCTGGGCGGCCTACCTCGGTAATGCGGACCCGCAAGTCGCCGTCCCGGCCAGGCACGAGGACCTGAGCGGGCTGCCGCCGGCGTGGATCGGCGTCGGCAGCCACGACCTGTTCCACGACGAGGATCTCG
>PLSK01000232.1 GCA_003165155.1 Mycobacterium sp.
GTCACGCAGATCACGTTGCCGAATTGCCCAATAGTGCACCATGTTCCGGGCACTTGATCGGTTCTGGGTCGCCACACCGGTGAGCCACCAAGACCACAGCGACTCGGCTGTGGACAATCGCGCCAGGAGGTCGTCTACGTCGTCGCGCAATCGGCTCAACTGCCGGCTCGCGGGTTCAACGTCGACCTGCGTATTTGACACCGGTGCTCCATGTGTTCGATTGCTCCGACGTCCGGCGACGGTAGCCATTGGGGGCTGAAACACTGAGAATCCCCAGCGGTCGCGACGATGGTGCGCGTGGTGACATGGCCAGTAGGAGGCTGCGCCGACTCCGATGGCATCCTGTCCTTTGTCGACCCCGACGTTACGGAGATCCCGACACCGGGCCCTAGAGGCATTGGTCACCGATCCCGGTAACAGTCGATCCATGGGGCGCCGATTTCTCTGACTGGTTCGGTGGACCCGGGTGGAGAGACTAGGGCCGCCGCCAACGTCACGATGGCCCGGGCAACTCATCCGGACAGGTTGGGCCCGGCCGGGTTGCTCTTCGCCGTTGCGCTGGCCGGGAATCCTTTCGCGTCAGGGCTAAGGCATCCGCCAAAAGTGGCGTGACCGCGGGCTCATTTCCAGGCTGCCGGGCGGCGAGGAAGATTCGGCGTTGGCCTTGATCTGCCGCAGCGTCGCCCGCAGGATGTGGGCGACGAATGGCCGGATCATCCACCAGTAGAACAGAAACCGTCGACGCGAGCCGGGATCTGTAGTTACTGTGCGGCATTCATAAGTCAGCAGCGAGGCGAACTCGCCGTACGGCAAGACGGAAAGGTTCGCGGCGATCTTGCCCCAACCAGATTCGGCGAATCCACTGAAATCCTCCGGTGATACATTGTGCCATTCAATGATGGGCTGCCAGAATCTTCCCACTGCGCCGAAGGCGATCTCGCGGTTCGGCCGCTGGCCAAGTAGTACCCACCCCGGCAACGCTGCGATGTCTTCGCCAATCACCACGCGGGGCGGGGGCGGAGGTTCCCTGCCAGACCAGCGGACGGGCAGACCTCGAAGCCACATTGACAGGGTCAGCAACGGCGTGCGCACCGTGAGCAGGTCCAGCTCCCGTGCGGCCGTGAAGGTCGCTGACGGATGCGCGGCTACCAGCAGGTGCTCGGCGATCACGACGTCATACGTCGGCATCACCGATTCGATCAACATTCGGCCGGCATCCATTGTGGTCACGGCAACAATGCTCGAGCGGCGCGCCGGCCGCCCGTAGGTCCTAAGGTCCCTCCTCTGCAGGACGAGTGACACCGACTATCCTTCCGGGGGCTTTCGGCCCTGGAGCAGCCCGCGATGTACACCCTAAGGTCGCGTTCGTGGCAAGACGACTGCGTTGCGCGGCCAGTGTCGCGTTGACGATTGGTGCCGCCATCGGTTATCGGAATTTGGTTCGTCCCTGGATGTACACCTGGGGCGCGTGCGCCGGCGAAATGGACGCAGTGTTGCCCGGAGACGAGTTGGTCGCCGAGTCCGCAGTGCGCACCACACGGGGTGTGACGATCGACGCCTCGCCCGAGGCGGTGTGGCGGTGGCTGGTGCAAATCGGTGAAGACCGCGGCGGTTTCTACAGCTACGACTGCTTGGAGCGGTTAGTCGGCGCGCGTGTCCACAACACGGCCGCCGTTCGGCCGGAGTGGCAGCAACTGCACGTCGGGAGCATCATCTGGCTCGCTCGGCGCTATGGACAGAGGGCCCAAATGGTTGTGGCAGCAGTCGAATCGGGGTCTCATCTGGTAATGGTGTCGCCGCCTGACTTCCGGCGCGTGCAAAGCGGTGCGAATGCCTCCGGCAGTTGGGCCTTCCACCTGCGGCCGCACGGTCGCTATACCAGGCTGCTGGCGCGCGGTTGCGGCGGCGCGGTCGGACACATCAGCTTTGACGTGCCCCATTTCGTCATGGAGCAGAAGATGCTGCGCGGTATTCGTGATCGCGCTAGCAGACCCTGAACTCCCGGCAATGGCGAGGACCTTGTCCTCTGTTGTTCGGCCCCACGCTTCATCGGACTCGAGGTGACGTGCAAGCGATGCTGCGTCCAGACCACAGAACTACGAGCAGATCACGTTGGCTGGCAAGCCTTGCAAAGGGGGCCGCCCCAAACGGGATCGGCGGGTTAGTCCCCATGGGTGTAGCCTTCGAGGTGTTGAGAATTTCATCTGGTTCGGGACGAGTTCAGCTGTTCGCTGCCGAACATGAGGAGCATTGGCTCCGAGGCACTTACGCGCCGGTGATCGTCGGCACATCAGGATCGCCATGACTGCTCCAGAAAGTTTCTCGGCTCGATCGGCCCCCTTACGACACCTCGGGACAACGACGGTTGCGCAGGACGTGGCCGCGAGTCCAAGCCGGGCGGGTGAGATGACCCCGAATAATGCGCCATCGCTGCCGCGTAATTCCCCGTTCTGGCTGAGACGAACTCGATACCCTGAGTGACTGGGTGGTGCAGCAACGATGACTTCCGGTATCGCGACGATTCTCACTGGGCGCCAGCCAGACCGCACTGCGCTCATCGACATCTTGTGGGATGTGCAACGCGAATCCGGCTACATTTCCGCTGAAGCCGCCGCCGGGATAGCCGATTGGCTCGGGCTGTCCGTCGAGGATGTTCTGGAGACCGCGACGTTCTACCATTTCTTCCACACCACGCCGTCGGGCCGTCACCGGATTTATCTGAGCAACACCGTCATCGCGAAAATGCACGGCTACCGCCAAGTGTATGAGGCCCTGGAACTCGACACCGGGACACGATTCGGCGGGCCCGGGTCGGTCGATTTCGGGCTGTTTGAAACCGCGTGCATTGGGTTGAGTGACCACGAACCGGCAATGCTCATCGATGATGTCGTGTTCACAGACCTGACACCGGCTTCGGTGGGCAAGATCATCGAGGGGCTGAAAAGGGGTGAATCTCCGGCGCAGATCGCCAATCCGGCTGGCCTGCCACGCGACGATGTGGCGTATGTCGATGCGCTGACACGCACCACCGTGCACACGTCGGGGCCGGTGTTCTTCTGCGGTGACACCGATTACGGCGCGTTGTTGCGCCGCTGCCTGGCGATGACTCCCGAGGACGTGATCGCCACCATCTCCGAGTCTGGCCTGCGGGGACTTGGCGGCGCGGGTTTCCCCACCGGCAACAAGTGGAAGTTCTGCCGCGCAGCCGCCGGCGACGAGAAGTACATCATCTGCAACGCCGATGAGGGCGAGCCAGGGACCTTCAAGGACCGGGCGTTGCTGACCTACTGCCCCAAGCAGGTATTCGTGGGCATGGCGATCGCGGCCCACAGCGTTGGCGCCCGGCATGGCATCCTCTACCTTCGCGCGGAGTACGTGTATCTGCGCGACTACCTGGCACGGCAGCTGGTGGAGCTGCGCGAGGATGGAGTACTCGGCGACGGGTTCGACATCCGCATCCAGTTGGGTGCCGGGGCCTACATCTGCGGCGACGAAACCGCACTCATAGAGTCCTGTGAGGGCAAGCGGGGAACGCCGCGACTCAAGCCGCCTTTCCCGGTCGAGCACGGTTTCCTGGGCGAGCCGACGGCGGTCAACAACGTCGAGACATTCGCCGCGGCGAGCCGGATCATGCGGGAGGGTGCCGGGTGGTTCGCGGCAATGGGGGTACCAGGGTCAACCGGCACCCGGCTGCTCAGCGTCGCCGGCGACTGCGCCGCCCCCGGGATCTATGAGGTGGAGTGGGGGGTTACCTTGCGTGAGGTGCTCGACATGGTCGGCGCCGACAACCCCCGGGCCGTGCAGATCAGCGGTCCCTCCGGGGAGATGCTCTCGGTGGCCGCCGACGCCGACCGCAGGCTCGCCTTTGACGATCTGTCCTGCAACGGCTCCTTCATGGTGTTCAACCACGAACGTGACCTGATCGACATCGTTGGGGACTTCATGCAGTTCTTTGTCGACGAGTCCTGCGGGATCTGTGTGCCCTGTCGAGCGGGCAACGTGCTGCTGCGACAGAAGGTCGGCCTGGTAGCCGCGGGTCGGGCGGTCCGATCCGATCTCGACGACATGGTTGCCTGGGGTGGGATCGTCGCTCACACCAGCCGATGCGGTCTGGGTGCCACCTCGCCCAATCCGATCCTGACCACGCTGAAGAAGTTCCCGGACGTCTATTCGGCCCGACTTCGTGAGCGCAACGGCGACTTGCTGCCTTCCTTCGACCCCGAGGCTGAGCTGACCGGTTATGCCCAAGCCGTTGCCGAGCTCGCACCACAGGAGTTGCTGTGACCATCCGAATTGAGGTCGACGGCAAAACCGTCACCTGCGAGGCGGGCAGGACGCTTGTCGATGTCGCCGCCGAGGCGGGCGTCTACATCCCGACCTTGTGCTATCTGCCCGAACATCCTGCCCTGGGTACCTGCCGGGTGTGTTCGGTCAAGGTCAACGGCGCGGTCGCCGCCGCCTGTGCGGTCAAGGTCAGCGACGGGATGCGGGTGGAGGTCGACGAACCGGAGACCACCGACGCGCGTAAAGCGTTGGTGGAGATGCTGTTCTCCGAGGGCAACCACAACTGCCCCAGCTGTGAGAAGGCCGGCCGGTGCACGCTGCAGGCGGTCGGCTACGAGGTGGACATGGTGGTGTCGCGTTTCCCGTACCAGTTCCCTGAGCGGGTTGCCGACCATGCGTCGGACACGATCTGGCTGGAGCGCGACCGCTGCATCTTCTGCCAGCGTTGTGTGGAGTTCGTCCGGGATCGCGAAACCGGCAAGAAGATCTTCAGCATCAACGGCCGCGGAGCGCACGCCCGCATCGAGATCGATGTCGAACTCGCCAACAAGATGCCCCCCGAACAGGTCCGCGAGGCCGTCGACATCTGCCCGGTTGGAACGATACTCGAAAAAGGGGTGGGTTATGACGAGCCCATCGGCGAGCGGCGCTACGACGTCGAATCGGTGAGGGACCGGGCGCTCGAACCATCACGGAGGCATGGAAAGTGACGACGTCGGACACCAATGAGGTTGCATCGCACGAACTTCCGGCGACCCCGCTCGACCCGGAACTGGCCGCCAAGCGCGCCGGGAAGATCAAGGTCTCGATGATCAGCCTCTGCGGCTGTTGGGGATGTACGTTGTCGTTGCTCGACATCGACGAGCGGATGATCGACCTGTTGGACAAAATCACCATACTGCGATCGTCGTTTACCGACATCAAGCGCATTCCGGAGCGGTGCGCGATCGGATTCATCGAGGGCGGGGTCGCCAACGAGGGGAATATCGAGACGCTGCGGCACTTCAGGGACAACTGCGACGTTCTGATCTCGGTCGGCGCCTGCGCGATCTGGGGTGGTGTCCCGTCGCTGCGTAACCTGGTCGGGCTCAAGGATTGTCTGGCGGAGGCCTACACGAACTCCCCGACGTTGCCGCCCGCCTCCAGCCCGGTGGTGCCCTACGACCATCGGATCCCCATCCTCACCAACAACGTCTACCCGTGCCACGAGGTCGTGCAGATGGACTACTTCGTCCCGGGCTGCCCGCCGAAGGCTGGCGCAATCCTCGACGTCCTGGAGGACCTGGTCAACGGACGTCCCGTGAATCTGCCCAAATCTCTTAACCAGTTCGACTGATCGGGGAATGGCCGGTATGGCGAAAACACTCGTAATCGATCCAGTCACCCGAATCGAGGGACACGGAAAGGTGGTCATCGAACTCGATGACGACCGCAACGTCACCGACGCCAAGCTGCACGTGGTGGAGTTCCGCGGCTATGAGAAGTTCATCCAGGGCCATCCGTACTGGGAAGCACCAGTTCTCATGCAGCGGATCTGTGGGATCTGCTTTGTCAGCCACCACCTTGGCGGGGCCAAGGCCCTCGACGACATGATCGGGGTAGGGCCGGCGTCGGGCACTTGTCTCACCCCGACCGCAGTCAAGATGCGCCGGCTGGGTCACTACGCACAAATGCTGCAATCACACGTCACGTCCTATTTCTACCTGGTGGTGCCGGAGATGTTGTTCGGGATCGACGCCGCACCCGAGCAGCGCAACTTCATCGGACTGATCGAGGCCAACCCTGGTCTCGTCAAACGTGTTGTTCGGCTGCGCAAGTGGGGCCAGGAGGTCATCGAGGCCGTCTTCGGAAGGCGTATGCACGGCGTCTGCTCGGTGCCCGGCGGCGTGAACAAGAGCCTCACCGCGGCCGAAGTGGACCGATTCCTGCGTGGCGAGGACGGATTGTCCTCCATCGACGAGGTCATCGACGACGCTGCGCTGGGTCTGCAGATGTTCTACGACTTCCACGAGGAGCACCGCGGCGAGGTCGACGGCTTCGCCAACGTGTCGGCGCTGAACATGTGTCTGGTGGACGATGACGGCAACGTCGATTACTACGATGGGCGGCTCAGGGTCGTCGACGACCAGAAGAAGCTCGTACGTGAGTTTGATTACCGCGACTATCTTGACCACTTCTCCGAAGGTGTCGAGAAGTGGACCTACATGAAGTTCCCGTTCCTCACCGACCTCGGCCGCGACGCGGGGTCGGTGCGGGTGGGCCCGCTGGCGCGGCTCAACGTCACACGGGCCCTGTCGACCCCGATCGCCGCCGAAGCGCTGGAGAGGTTCCACGCTTACACCGGCGGACGCGCCAATAATATGACGCTGCACACGAACTGGGCGCGCACCATCGAAATCATCCACGCCGCCGAGGTTGTCAAGGGCTTGCTCAACGACCCCGACCTGCAAAAGGATGACCTCATGGTGTCGCCCGGTGCGGACGCCTGGATAGGAGAGGGGGTCGGTGTGGTGGAAGCCCCCCGGGGGAGCCTGCTGCACCACTACCGCGCCGATCGCGAAGGCAATGTCACCTTCGCCAACCTGATCGTGGCCACCACCCAGAACAACCAGGTAATCAACCGGACGGTACGCAGCGTCGCCGAGGACTATCTCGGCGGCCAGGCTGAGATCACCGAGGGCATGATGAATGCCATCGAGGTGGGAATCCGCGCCTATGATCCTTGCCTGAGCTGCGCCACCCACGCCCTGGGGCAGATGCCGTTGACCGTCACCGTTGTGGACGCGCAGGGGCGGGTGGTCGATGAGCGCGTGCGCTGAACCGCACAATGTCAGTCCTGGGGTCACTCTTGGGCTCTTCGACAACCCCACGTCGCTGATCTACGGCATCGGCAATTCCGGACGTCAGGACGACGGCTTGGGCTGGGCCTTCATCGACCAGCTCGAGCAAATCCGTCCTCGGCCTCGCGCACGCCTGCGCCGTACCTATCAGCTGAACCTCGAAGACGCCGATCTGATCAGCCGATACACGCGAGTGTTGTTCGTGGATGCTACGAAAGACCCTGCGGTCGAATCGTTCACCCTGAACCGTCCGGAACCGAAGCTGGACTTCAGCTTCACCTCGCACGCAATCTCAGTGCCCTCAATCCTGGCGACCACCCAGCAGTGCTTCGAACACGTCCCCGAGGCCTACTTGCTGGCGATCCGCGGCTACGAATGGGAACTCCAGGAGGGACTGACCAGCCCCGCGCAACACAACCTCAGCCACTCACTGGAGTTCTTGTTGACACCGTGGTAGCGCTGGCAGCAAGCCAATCGTCGAATTCAGGCACTGACGTGGCCGTATCGGATTGTCCGCCAGACAGATTGCATGACCCGGAGGAGTTCAGGTGAACGTAAGTTTTTCGTCGATGTCGGCGATTGAGATTCTTGACTCGCGTGGTCGACCCACCCTGCGGGTGCGAGCGACTTTGTCCGACGGTCGCAGCGTGCGATCGGGGGTGCCCTCTGGCGCATCGACCGGCAGCCGCGAGGCGGTCGAGCTGCGAGACCACGACGAGAACCGGTACTCGGGGCTGGGCGTGCAGCAGGCGGTTGCCAACGTCAACGGGCCGATTGCCGACGCGGTGACCGGTCGTTCGTTCGCCTCGCTTGAGCAGGTTGACGACACCCTTCGTGGGCTGGACGGCACGGCCGACAAATCGCGGTTGGGCGCCAACGCGATTGTGGGTGCGTCGATGGCCGCCGCCCAAGCATTTGCTCTCGAGTCGGGACAGCCCCTGTGGCGGTGGCTGACTCCTGACGGAGTGATTCCGCGGCTGCCGGTGCCGCATTTCAACGTTGTCAATGGGGGTGTGCACGCGAAGAATGCCCTCGATTTTCAGGAGTTCATGATCGCGCCGATCGGGGCGCCGTCGCTGCCCGAAGCGGTCCGTGCCGGCGCCGAGGTGTATCAACGGCTGCGTGCGGTGCTGGCGGAACGTGGCTTCGAGACGGGGTTGGGGGATGAGGGTGGCTTCGCGCCCGAGATCGCGTTGCCGGAGGAGGTTTTGGGGCTGATCGTCAACGCCATCAGCGACGCCGGTTACACCGCCGGGCGCGACGGTGTCGCGATCGCCCTCGATCCGGCTTCAAGCGAATTTCATCGTGACGGCCGGTACGCCGTTGGCGGCGAGTCGTTGTCGAGCGAGGACATGATCGATCGCTATGCGCAGATGATCGAGAAGTTCCCCATCTGGAGCATCGAGGATGGCCTCGGCGAGACCGACACTGCAGGCTGGCAGAAGCTGACCGGCAGGCTTGGCGAACGCGTCCAATTGGTGGGCGACGACAATTTCGTCACCAACCCGGAGTTGATTGCAGGCGCCGTCAGCGCCGGCATCGGCAACGCCGCCCTGATCAAGGTCAATCAAGTCGGAACCGTGTCCGAAACACTTGAGGCGCTTCGGGTATGCAGGGACTCCGGATACGCCGCGATGATCTCGCATCGCTCGGGGGAGACGGATGACACGTTCATCGCGGATCTGGCCGTCGGTTCGGGATGCGGCCAGATCAAGTCCGGTGCACCGGCGCGAGGGGAGCGCGTCGCTAAGTACAACCGGCTTCTCGAAATCGCGGCCTCGGCTCCGAAGCACCCGTTCGGGTTGACGCGCTGACGACAGCGAGGACCGATGACAGCGACCGTGACGGGTCGCCGTTGCTGACTCGGTAAACTCGGACGGGACCGCTGCCGCCCAGCGTACCTGCGCCGTGGCCGAGGGCGCACTGCTTGTCGATCGGCGCGTCTGGTCTATGATTCCACAAGGCGCTGAAGGTTTTTCAGGCTCTCGGAGAGCGACCGGCCGACTTGGCGGGCGGCGATGCGGTCGGCGATCAACCCGAGCAGCCCGCCGTCTGAGTGGTAGGCAAGCCGGAATGTCACGAGGGTTCGTCCGGGCCCCGCATCGCGCAGCCGGAAGCGGCCGCGTTGGGTCACGCCGGTGATGTTGATCCAGGCCAGGTCCCGCGCCTTGTCGAACTCCACCACCTCGGCGATGCCACCCACCGGTATCGAGCCGATCTTCCACAGCACGGTGTAGCGCGACCCGACCCGCGGTGGGCCTTCGGTGATGGTCTCCCACCGCTCCAGGTGAGGTAGCAAAGACGGGTAGCAGTCCGGCGAACCGAGCACCTTCCACACGATGTCGCGATCCGCGTTGACAACGATCCGCTGTTCGACCCGCATCAGCCGATCACCGGGAATCGACGTTCGGCGGCCAACCGATCCACACCGGCCTGAAGGCTGGCCACGACCTTGTCGTACACCGCCTGGTCGTCGTGGTTGACCTCGATCGGCTCCTGCACCTCGATGACGATCTTCGCTGGCAGCGGGATGTGGCCCAACCAGTCGGTGATGTTCACCCCCCACGGCAGCGCCACCGAGATCGGCACGCTCTTGAGCCGCAGCACCTTGTCGAGCATCAGCAGTTTGGCCAGCCACTGCCCGCGTCCGAGGAACAACGCCGTCTCCTGGCCGCCGACGCTGGCCACTGGAACGATCGGCACAGCGGTCTCGCGGGCGAGTCGCACGAAGCCTTTGCGGCCACCGAGCTCGACGACGTGTCGCTGCCACGATGGGCGGTACACCTCGTAGTCGCCACCCGGATACACCAACACCGCGGCGCCGGACTCAAGGGCCAGCCGGGCGTTGTCGGGACTGGCCGCCACGGTGCCGAACTTGCGAAGCCCACGCAACAACGGATAGATGGCGACGAGGTTGTGCGCGAGTTGGTAGAACGGTCGCTCGACACCGAAGTAGGAGCAGAACGCCAGGGTGAACACGAAGGTGTCCGGGGGAACGTTGCCGCCGCTGTGGTTGCCCACCAGCAGCACCGGCCCTTCCGCAGGAATGCGATGCAGTCCACGAACGTCGGCCCGGAAGTACAGGGAGGCGAGCATCCAAAGGCCGGGCAACTGGTCTCGGATGTAGTCCGGGTCGCGCTGGTCCAGATCCGCCTTGGGGACCCGGGCGATGACCTGCCGCCTGGACCATTCAAGGATGTCCGCCACACCCGTCACAGCTCCACCCTGGCACAGGTGGCAATGCGATGCTCATGGGCCGCCGCATCGGAAGCCTCGCCGAAGACAAGGGACGTCGTGTCAGCGCCAGGGAGGCGTAACTGCGCGCCGTCACCTATTACCGCAATGCCCGCCTCCACCTTTACAGCAAGGCTGTTCCAGGCCGGGCTTCCAGCGGGTCGCAGAAAATACCCAGGCAGGACGGTTCCCTCGTACGGGATCTTGACGACCTCAATGGGGGCATCGCTCAAGGCCGCAAACTGCTGGAAAAGTTTGCGCGACTTCTCGATCGTGGTGCGGTAGTGCAGATCGGAGGTTCGCCATCCCCATGCGGACGTGCTGCCGACCGCGGTCAGTGACAGGTGCCAGCGTAGTTGCCTGCAGTAGTTAATGGACGTAGGCCTTCAGCCCGGTGAGGAGCGCGGTGAGACCCACTTTGGCGTCGCTGAACAGCATGGCGGTTTTGGGATCGGTGTAGAGCTCGTTGTCGATTCCGGCGTAGCCGTGGCCGAGGGAGCGCTTGATGACGATGATGCTCTTGGCCTGGTCGACGTTGAGGATGGGCATCCCGGACACCGCGTTGCCGGGCCTGCGGGCGGCGGGGTTGGTGACGTCGTTGGCCCCGACGACCAGGACGACGTCGGTGCGGGCGAATTCGGGGTTGATCTCCTCGAGGTCTTTCATCTGTTGGTAAGGGGCGTTGGCTTCTGCGAGCAGGACGTTCATCTGCCCGGGCATCCGCCCGGCGACTGGGTGGATGCCATAGCTGACCTCTACCCCGCGTTCGGTGAGGGCTGCGGCGAGTTCGACGATTTCGTGTTGCCCTTGCGCTGCAGCAAGGCCATAGCCGGGCACGATCACAACTTTGCCGGCGTAGGCAAGTTGGAGGGCGGCATCATCGACGGCGATCTCGCGGACTGTGCCGGTTACCGCAGTCGGCTGGCCGCTGTTGTTGTCGTCGCCGGTGCCGAAACCGCCGGCAATGATGTTGAGCAACGATCGGTTCATCGCGTCGGCCATCAGCTTGGTGAGGATGCCACCGGCGGCGCCGACGAGGGCTCCGGCGATGATCAGCGGGGTGCTGTTGATGACGAAGCCGGCCATGGCGACGGCGACGCCTGTGCAGGCGTTCAGCAGCGAGATGACGACGGGCATGTCCGCGCCGCCGATGGGCAGCGTGGCCAGGACCCCCAAGCCAAGGGCAGCTGCGGTGAGCGCGCAGAGGATCGGTAGACCGCCATATCCGGCGGTGTAGGTGATGCCGCCGGCGAGCGCCACGACTAGGAGGATCAGGTTCAGCGCCCGGCCGCCGGGGAAGGTCAACGGCTTCCCCGCAATGATGCCGGCGAGCTTACCGCCGGCGATCAGTGAACCGGAGAAGGTGATGCCGCCGATGAGCAAGTCCAGAGATGTGGTGAGGGTGGCGCTGACGGGCAGTTGATCCAGGTGCAGGGATCCGGCATGTTTGATCGCGTCACCGAAGGCGATCAGCGCGGCTGCACCGCCGCCGACCGCGTTGAACAGGCTGACGAGTTGCGGCATCGCAGTCATCTTCACCCGGCGGGCGGTGAGCAGCCCGGCCAGACCGCCCCCCAGCAGGCCCGCAGTCAGCACGATTGTGGCCAGGGCCGTGATCACGTGGTCGTGGGCGAGGACCGCGATCGTGCTCACGACAGCAACGGCCATGCCGGCCGCGGAGAGCAGGTTTCCGTTTCGTGCCGTGGCCGGTGAGGTCATCAGGTGCAGACCGAGCACGAAGCTCGCCGCAGCGAGCAGATACAGGATGTGGATCAGGGTGTCGAAGGCACTCATGACGTACTCGCGCTCTGCTCTGATGCCGCGCGCGCCGCAACCGGACGAGGCCGGAACATCTGCAGCATGCGGTCGGTGACGACGTAGGCACCGACCACGTTCATCGCTGCGAACGCCGCCGCCACGATCAGCAGGACATAGCCGAGCGGGGTGTTGACCGTCGCGGCGAGCACCATCACCCCGACCACGACGACGCCGTGGATCGCGTTCGACCCGGACATGAGCGGGGTGTGCAGGGTAGCGGGGACCTTGCTGATGACCTCGAACCCGACGAGCAGGCTCAGCACGAAGATCGTGATGTCGGCGAACAGCAGGGGAGTCATAGGTCTTTTCCTTCTAGTAGGGCGCGGACCGCGGGGTGGACGATGTCGCCGTCGTGGGTGATGAGCACACCGGCGGTGATCGTGTCGTCCGGTTCCAGCACGACGCTGCCGTCACGCACGAGGTGGGCCAGCAACGCAACGATGTTGCGGGCGTAGGCGGTCGAGGCGGCCTTCGGGACGCCGGACGGCAGGTTGCCGGCGCCGATCACGGTGACGCCGTTGCCGGTGATGGTGGTGGTCTCCGGGACCGAGCCTTCGACGTTGCCGCCCAACTCGCTTGCGGCGAGGTCGATTACCACTGAGCCGGGTTGCATTGCGGCCAGTCCACTCGCCGAGACGAGTGGCGGTGGTCGCCTGCCGGGTACCTGCGCGGTGGTGATGACAATGTCGAACCCGCCGATCGCGGCGTTCAACGCGGATTGTTGGGCGGCACGCTCGTCGTCGGTCAGTGTGCGGGCGTAACCACCGTCTCCTGCGGCGGATACGGCCGTAGCGAGCTCGAGGAAACGCGCACCGGTGGACAACACGTCGGAGCGGGCTGCGTCGCGGACGTCGTAGCCGGTCACGACCGCGCCGAGTCGGCGGGCGGTGCTGATCGCCTGTAACCCGGCGACGCCGGCGCCAATCACCAGGACCTGTGCCGGGCGCGTCGTGCCGGCGGCGGTCATGAACATCGGCAGGTAACCGCCGTAGTTGTCGGCCGCGAGCAGGGCGGCTTTGTAGCCGGCGACGTTGGCCTGCGAACTGAGCACGTCCATCGACTGGGCCGCGCTGAGGGTCCGAGGTAGACCGTCCAGGCTGATCGCGGTCACCTTCGCGTCGGCCAGACTGCGGGCCAGGTGCGGATCGACGAGGGGCGCCAACAGCCCGACGAGGACCTGACCCGGGCGCAGCAGGCCGACGTCCGCCTCAGGTGGTGGGTGTACGCAGACGACGATGTTGGCCTGCTCGTACAGTTCGTGCCTGGTCACCAGGCGGGCTCCGGCATCGGTGTAGTCGGTGTCCGGGAACCATGCTGCAGTGCCTGCGCCGGCCTCAATGATCACCTGGTGCCCGGCGGTATGCAGCCGGGCCGCGCCGTCCGGACTCAACGCGACCCGTCGCTCCCCGGGTGCCGTCTCGGCGACCGCGCCCACCGTCAGTGTGCTCATCTCGTCAACTTGCTCCGATCGCGGGTGGGTCAGAACTGGAAGACGATGCGGGCCGGTTGACCGGGTGCGACATACTTCATGGTGTTTCTTCCTCTGCCCTGGCATTAGGTGGGGCCCGTCATCGATGGCCACGAGTTACCCGCCGAGGGCCGATGGCTATTGCTCGCAACTTTCACTCAACGCCTGCGGCGGCCCCGCGGTAAGGGGCGAAAGACCTTGAGTAGCGGGGAATCGCCGTCGAATGTATGCGTAGCGTCTACGGTTACCAGGGGCCGTAGTCGGTGCTGTTGACTTGTCGTAGTGCGCTGACGTAGTCCCCGCGTTCCCGTGCGGTCTCGTCGTGAATCATGACCGGCGGTGAGCCGGGCCCGGCCGAACAGTGCGGCGTACGCGGTGGGCACTCGCGGGTCCATGCTCGATCAGGTGTACAAGGCATCGAGGACTTGCTTGTTCTGTTCGGCCACTACGGAGCGTTTCACCTTCAGTGACGGTGTCAGTTCACCGCGCTCGATGGACAGATCGTGGTCCAGCAGCGTCCACTTTTTGACTGTTTCCCATCGGTTGAGTTCGGCGTTGAGCTTGACCATGTACTCATCGACCATCTCCCGCACGGCCGGCGTGTTTACCAGCTCCTTGTAGGTCGCACCGTCGAGTCCGTTCTCGGCGGCCCACCCCGACATCATGTCGGGATCCAGGGTGACTAATGCCACACAGAAGTTGCGGGCCTCGCCGAAAATCATGAACTGGCTGGCATAGGGACACATCGCAATGAACTTCGCCTCGATCGCCGGCGGGGCGATGTATTTGCCGCCGGAAGTCTTGAACATGTCTTTGATCCTGCCGGTGACGGTGAGAAACCCGTCGGCATCGATTTTCCCCACGTCTCCGGTGCGCAGCCAGCCGTCGTCGGTGAACGTCTCTGCCGTTTTGGCGGGCAGGTTGTGGTAGCCGTCCATCACGCACGCGCCGCGGATCTGGATTTCCCCGTCCTCGTCGTTGATGCGTACCGACGTGCTGTCCATGGGCAGTCCTACGGTGCCCAACTTGTACTGATCGGGCCGGTTGATACAAGCCCCCGCCGCGCTCTCGGTCATGCCGTAGCCTTCCAAGATCAGCAGGCCCGCGGCGTGGAACCACTCGCCGATCTCGCGGTTCAGCGGTGCCGCGCCGGAGATGAAAAACCGGATGCGCCCACCGAACACGTCGCGCACCTTGCTGAACACCAGGCGATCGAACAGCTTGTACAGCAGCGACATCGGCAGTGGCATGGCGCGGCCGCTGCGCCGTCGACGGTCCACCTCGAGCCCCAATGAGAATGCCGCCGCGAACAGCCGGGCCCGAAGGCCCCCTTGGGCTTGCTGGGTGGTGACGATGCGGGCGTGCGCCTTTTCGAAGATGCGGGGTGCGGCGCCCATGACAGTCGGTTTGACCAGCGCCATGTTGTCGACGATCTTGTCGACTCGCCCGTCTATCGCGCTGACGAACCCGCACGCCAGCTGGGCGGTGATCAGGACCTTGCCGAACGCATGGGCCATCGGCAACCACAACAACTGCAGATCGTCCTCGCGCATCAGGTTCAGCCCGACGACCGCCTTCCCTTCATAGGCCCAGGCGGAATGCGGCAACCGCACCCCTTTGGGCCGTCCCGTGGTTCCTGATGTGTAGATCAACGTCGCCAACTGCTGCGGGGTGATCGCGTCGGTTCGGGTCCGCACAGCCGACGGATGTTCGAGCAGATACTTGTGCCCCAACTCGGCAAGGTCCGCCAGGGTGGTCACCCAGTCGCCGTCGCCGGGGCCCTCGAACAGCACAACCTTGATCAGGTTGGGCAACTCGGCGCGGTGTTCGGTCAGCTTGGCCAGCTGCCCGGTGTCCTCGGCGAACACGACTCGGCATTCCGAGTCGGCCAGGATGAAGGCCGTGTCGCGCGCGTTGGTGTTGGAATACACCGTGGTGGTGGCTGCGCCGGCACACATGACCGCCAGATCGGCCAGGATCCACTCGTATCGCGTACTCGAAGCGATACCGACTCGCTGCTCGGGTTCGATGCCCAGCGCCAGCAGGCCGGCAGCCAGCGTTTCGACGCGGTCCGCGGTCTGCTGCCAGGTTGCCGAGACCCACTCGCCGGCAACGAGGTAGCGGAAGGCCTCTTTATTCGCCGACTTCTGGACGCGGTCGAGAAACATCGACGCCACATTCGTCGCTGTTGTGGATGTGCGGTCGCCATTGATCGTCATTGGGGTCTTCCCGACTTTCGTCGCTCTCTGCTGCCGATCGGCGGCCGAGGATCAATCAGTTATCGTTGCACTTTCCTGCGCCACCGCGACAGGGTCGTTCGTCACCGGCGTTACCGAGCCACGGCCACCAAGCTCCACCGAGGGCTGTGCACCACCCCGCCCACGTTTGGCTTCCTGACTGATCGGGCCGGTTACCGATATGCGGCACTACGGCGCGGCGCGGGTGAGCCTGCGGGACGTGGCCAAGGTGCGCCAGACGTTCGGCGTCACGATCAATGATGTTGCGCTCGCAGCGATCGCCGATGGCTCCCGCGCCTGCAACGCAAGCTGGCCACCCATTGGCTCTCATCGCAGTGAGCCGCACGTGCAGGCGGTTACCAGGGGCCGTAGTCGGTGCTATTGGCTTGTCGTAGTGCGCTGACGTAGTCCGCGCGTTCGCGTGCGGTCTCGTCGGCGCCGACGGGTACGGCGAGCAGCCCACGCAGCTCCTCGACCGCGGCGTATCCCTTGCGTCCCATCCATTCGCACAAGCCGTCGAGCAGTACGGCGGCGTGTTGCGGGCCATGGCGCAGCAGTGCTGACGCGGTCATCACCACATCCGCGCCGGCAAGCAGGTACTTGATCAGCTCAATGGAGCTCTCGACGCCGGTCGTCGCGGCGAGCGACGCGCCGACCCGTCCGCGCAGTAACGCAATCCAGGTCAGCGGCAACCGAATCTCGGCGGGGGTGGACAACGACACTGCGCGCGCCACGGTGAGGGTCTCGGGGTCGATGTCGGGCTGCAGGAATCGATTGAACAGAACCAGCCCGTCCGCACCGGCCTCGTCCAGGCGCCGCGCCATCTCTCCGGTCGCGCTGAAGTACGGGCTGAGCTTCACCGCCACCGGCACTGTCACCGCGTCCTTGACCCGCGCCAGGACGTCGAGGTGACGCTGCTCGACGTCGCGGCCGCGGATGTGAGGATCGCCGGGCAGGTAGTAGATGTTCAACTCGATCGCGGCCGCGCCGGCGTCCTGCATTGAGCGGGCGTAACCCGCCCAACTGCCGGGCGTGCTGCCGTTGAGGCTGCCGATCACGGGAACTGAGACCGCGCCGGCCGCGCGTTCGAGAACGCTCAGGTACCGGCGTGGGCCGTGGTCCTCGTCGGCTCCGGCCGGAAAGTAGGACAGGGCTTCGGCGAAGCTTTCGGAGCCCGCCTCGACCATCCGTGCGTTCTGCTCGGCCTCGCGGTGCAGCTGCTCTTCGAACAGCGAATAGAGCACCACCGCTCCGACGCCGGCGTCGGCGAGGCGCCGGACACCGTCGACGGTCCGCGACAGCGGGGACGCCGACGCGACCAGTGGGTTGCGCAATGTGAGGCCCATATAGCGTGTCGACAGTTCCATCAGCGTTCCCTGCGGGCATCGGCGTGGAAGTGTTCGGGACCGCGAGAAGCCATCTCCTCATAGGTATTCCAGCGCTGTTCGATCGCCTGTTCTGCCAGGCCGAGCAGCCGTTCGGCTTCGACCGGATCGGCGTTGGCCAGTGAGCGGTACCGCAGCTCTCGGTAGACGTAGTCGGCCAATGGGATCCGCGGTCGGTGCGAATCGAGCAGGAACGGATTGTGGCCGGTGGCACGAAGTACCGGGTCGTAACGGAGCAGCGGCCAGTGTCCGCTGGCGACCGCGCGGTACTGCTGATCCATCCCGAGACGCATATCGATGCCGTGCGCAATGCACTGGCTGTAGCCGATCACCAGCGATGGACCGTCGTAGGCCTCCGCCTCGCGGAAGGCCTGCAGAGTCTGCTGTGGGTCGGCGCCCATGGCGACCTTGGCGACGTAGACGTTTCCGTAAGCGATCGCTTGCAGCGCGAGATCCTTCTTCGGCACCGTCTTGCCGGCCGCGGCGAACTTGGCGACTGCGCCCAATGGTGTCGACTTGGACATCTGACCGCCGGTGTTGGAATAGACCTCGGTGTCGAGCACCAGCACGTTGACATTGCGCCCGGTCGCCAACACGTGGTCGAGCCCACCGGACCCGATGTCGTAGGCCCAGCCGTCACCGCCGACGATCCACACGCTGCGCCGGACCAGGCTGTCCACCACGCTGAGCAGATCAGCGGTCAAGGCGGGATCGAGGCCCTCGAGGCGGTGTCGGAGCTCGGCCACCCGCTCACGCTGGGCCGTCAACTCCGACTCCCGTAGCTGCGGCGCCGCGAGAATGGCGTCGACGAGGCCGGCGTCCAGCGTGCCGCGTAACTCGGTGAGGCGGCGCCGGGCCAGCGCGACGTGTCCGTCGCTGGCCAACCGCAGGCCGAGCCCGAACTCCGCGTTGTCCTCGAACAGCGAATTCGACCAGGCGGGACCGCGCCCGTCGGCGTCGGTGGCCCAGGGGGTGGTGGGCAGGTTGCCGCCGTAGATGGAAGAGCAGCCGGTCGCGTTGGCGATCATCAGCCGGTCGCCGAANNTCGCCGCAACCCGCGCAGGCGCCGGAGAATTCGAATAGCGGCTGCAGGAACTGGGTGCCGCGTACGGTGCCGAAGTCCACCCGGGACCGGTCGTTGGTCGGCAGGGTCTCGAAGAAACTGATGTTCTCTCGCTCGGCGGCCACCCGCGGCTCCGCCGGAGCGAGGTTGATCGCTTTGGTGACGGTGCTGCCCGGTATCACGACCGGGCAGGCCTCGACGCACAGGCCACACCCGGTGCAGTCCTCGACGTACACCTGCAACGAGAACCTGGCGTTCGGGAGGCCGACGGCGTCCAGGGGAGCGGAGTCGAATTGTTCTGGCGCCCCGGCCAGCTGGGACTCGTCATAGAACTTGGAGCGGATCACGCTGTGCGGGCAGACGAAGCTGCAGTTGCCGCACTGAATGCAGCTGTCGGAATCCCAGACTGCGACCAGCTCGGAAACGTTGCGCTTCTCGTATGCGGTCGTGCCGCTCGGGTAGGTGCCGTCCACCGGAAGTGCGCTGACCGGCAACGCATTTCCGCGTCCGGCCATCATCTCCGCGGTGACGGTGCGAACGAACTCGGGCGCGGAATCGGGCACCGTCGGTGCCGGTGTGCGTGTGGAAGTGACCAGGGTGGGCACCTCGATCCGGTGTAGCCCGGCCACCGCGCCGTCCACTGCGGCCAGTTCTTTCCCCAGCACGTCGGCGCCGCGGCTTGCATACATCTTTTCCACCGATTCTTTGATTCGGGCGATCGCCTGCTCGCGTGGCAGCACGTCCGAGATCGCGAAAAAGCATGTCTGCAAGACGATGTTGATCCGCCCGGCCAGCCCGGCTTCGCGAGCGATCCGGTCGGCGTCGACGGTGTACAGCGTGATTCGCTTGTCCAGGATCTGTTCCTGAACCAGCCGGGGCAGCGCGTCCCAGACCTTCGCAGCAGGCTGCCGACAGTTCAGCAGCAGCGTAGCGCCGGGAGCGGCCCGACCGAGCACGTCGATCTTGTCGAGGAACCGGAACTGATGGCAGCCAACGAAGTTGGCGCCGGTAATCAGATAGGGGGCCCGGACCGGATCCGGCCCGAAGCGGAGATGCGACTCGGTCTGCGAACCCGATTTCTTCGAGTCGTAGACGAAGTACCCCTGGGCGTGTACGCCTTCTTGGGACCCCATGATCTTGATCGTGCTCTTGTTCGCGCTGACGGTACCGTCCGAACCCAGCCCGAAGAAGACCGCCCGGAACGTGTCGGGTGACTCGATGTCGAACGACGGGTCGTAGTCCACGCTGGTACCGGAGACGTCGTCGTCGATACCGATGGTGAAACGGCGCCGCGGTTGCTCACGGGCGAGTTCGGCGAACACCCCGGCGACCATGGCGGGCGTGAACTCCTTCGAGGACAGGCCATAGCGTCCACCCGTCACGCGCGGCATGGCGAGCCGCTCCCCGTCGGAATGCGCCTCGGCGAGCGCCGCGACAACATCCAGATACAACGGTTCGCCGATCGACCCCGGCTCCTTGGTGCGGTCTAGAACGCCGACCGTGCGCACCGTCGCCGGCAGCGCTTCGAGAAGCGCCCTGGCGGGGAATGGGCGGTACAGTCGCACCTGCACCACGCCGACCCGCTCGCCGCGTTCGACGAGAGCGGCGACGGTCTGCACCACGGTCTCGGCACCCGAGCCCATCAGCACCAGCACTCGCTGCGCCTGCGGGTGTCCGGCGTAGTCGACGATGTGCATCTTGCGGCCGGTGCGCTCGCCAAGGCGGGCCATCAGGTCCTCGACCACACCGGGAACTCGCGCGTAGAACGGGTTCACCGTTTCGCGCGCCTGGAAGAAGACGTCCGGGTTCTGCGCGGTGCCGCGAATGAAGGGGCGCTCGGGAGACAGCGCCCGTCCGCGATGCGCCCATACCAACTCCTCGGGCACCAGCGCCCGCAGGTCGTCGTCGGATAGCGTCTCAATCGTGTTGAGTTCGTGCGAGGTTCGGAATCCGTCGAAGAAGTGCACGAACGGTACCCGGGTCGCCAGTGTGGCCGCCTGCGCAACGAGCGCCAGGTCCTGTGCCTCCTGTACGGAGGCCGACGCGAGCATGGCGAACCCCGTTTGCCGCACTGCCATCACGTCGGAATGGTCACCGAAGATGGACAATGCCTGCGCTGCCACTGACCGGGCTGCCACGTTGATGACGGCCGAGGTCAGCTCGCCGGCGATCTTGTACATATTCGGGATCATCAACAGCAGGCCCTGCGACGAGGTGAAGGTTGTGGTCAACGCGCCGCTTTGCAGGGCGCCGTGCAATGCGCCCGCCGCTCCACCCTCGCTTTGCATCTCGACCACTGTCGGGACGGTGCCCCACACATTGGGCCGCCCCGCGCTGGACCATACGTCGGCCAACTCGGCCATCGGCGAGGACGGTGTGATCGGGTAAATGCAGCACACCTCGTTGAGCCGGTAGGCGACCGAAACGGCGGCCTCGTTGCCGTCCACCGTGGCGCGTGTCATTTCGGCTCCGGAAACATGTCGATGGCGTGGACCGGGCACTGGTCGACGCAGACGGCACAGCCCGTGCACTTGTCGTAGTCGAACTCATACCGGTGCCCGACCCCGAGCTTGATCACCGCGTCCTCGGGGCATGCGCCGAGGCAGCCGTCGCATTCGAAGCAGTTCCCGCACGACAGGCACCGCCCCGCCTCGTAGGTCGCCTCCTCGGCGGACAAACCGCCGACGACCTCCGCGAAACTTTTGACGCGTTGTGCTTGCTCGAGTTCGGGCTGCTGACGTCGCGCGGCGTCACCGAAGAACCACAGGTGCAGCGAGTCGAATTCCGCCGTCGGGTGTTTGGCCGGGCGTGCGCCCGGCGTGCCGCGCAACCAGGCATCGATGTGGTGGGCTGCCTTTTTGCCGTGCCCGACACCGACGGTGACGGTGCGCTCACAGGGCACCATGTCACCCCCGGCGAAGACGCCCGGACACCCCGTCATCAGTGATTCCGAGACACGCACCCGGCCGTCGTCATCGAACTCGACTCCCGGCAGCGTCCGCATGAACGCCGACTCCGTTTCCTGACCGAGCGCCATGATCAGGGTGTCGGCGGCCAGCGTCTCAAAGCGTCCGGTCGGTTGTGGGTAACCCGAGTCGTCGAGTTCCATCACTTCGACCCGCAACTCGGGGCCGTCGAAGGCGCTGATCGTGCGCAGCCAGTTGATCCGCACGCCCTCACGTTCGGCATCCTCGGCTTCCTCCTCGTGGGCGGGCATCTGCTCGCGAGTGCGGCGGTAGACGATGACCGCGTCCTCGGCGCCGAGGCGGCGGGCCACCCGGGCGGCGTCCATCGCGGTGTTGCCGCCGCCGTAGACGGCCACGTGGCGCCCGACCGCCGGTCTTTCGCCGGAGGCGACGTCGTGCAGAAACGACACCGCGTCCACCATCGTGCCGGCGTCCCGGGCGGGGATGTCGACTCGTTTGGCCAGTTGCGCACCGACCGCGACGAACACCGCGTCAAAGCCGCCCTCGTCGCGCTCGGCCGCGAGGTCATCGACCCGATGATCGCTGGTCAAACGGACGCCCATAGCGGCGATCCGGTTCAGCTCGACATCCAGCACGTCACGGGGCAGTCGGTAGCTCGGAATGCCGTAGCGCATCATCCCGCCGGGCCCCGCGCCCGCGTCGCGGATCTCGACTTCGTGGCCGAGGCACGCCAGATGGTAGGCCGCGGACAGTCCGCTCGGCCCCGCGCCGATGACCAGGACTCGCTTGCCGGTGCGGGTCGCCGGTGGTTTGAACGTCCAGCCCCGCTCGCGAGCGAGGTCGCCGAGGAACCGCTCCACCGAATGGATCGACACCGAGCTGTCGAGATGGGCACGGTTGCAGACGGTTTCACACGGGTGATAACACACCCGTCCATGGATCGCGGCAAAAGGATTGTCCGCCACAAGCTGACGCCAAGCCTGCTCGTGCCGGCCGGCGGTGGCATGGGCAAGCCAGGCCTGAATGTTCTCCCCGGCGGGGCAACCGGCATTGCAGGGCGGCAGCAAATCGACGTAGACGGGTCGGTGCTCGCGCACCGGCCCGGCCCGGGTGTGCCCGTGCAACAGGTCTGCGAGGGGCGTGACATCCTCCGACGGTCCGGCTGCGGGCCGATGGAACGC
>PLSK01000026.1 GCA_003165155.1 Mycobacterium sp.
GCGATGGGCCGGATCTGGATGCCGTCACGATCACAGGCTGCGGTGAACTCCTCCAGCGCGGCAGGGGTGCCGCTGATGATCGAGTGCGAGGGGCCGTTGATCGTGGCGATGCTCAACGCCTCACCCCAAGGTTGCAGCAGTGGGGCCAGCTGGTCGGCGCCCAGCAGCACCGACGCCATGGAACCGGCACCGCACAGGGCACCCAGCGCTTGACTGCGCCGGGCCACCACCATGGCGGCCTCATCCAGGGACAGCACCCCGGCGATATAGGCCGCGGCGATCTCGCCCTGGGAGTGGCCGATCACGGCGTCGGGAACAATGTCGTAGCTGTCTAACACCGCGGCCAACGACACCATCATCGTGAACAGCACAGGCTGGACCACATCGACGCGGTCCAGCGACGGGGCCGCCGGGTCCTGGCACAGCACCTCGCGCACCGACCAGCCCGTGAATGGGCGCAACGCCTGGTCGCAGGCATCGACCGTGTCAGCGAAGACGCGGTTGTGTTCGTAGAGTTCGCGACCCATACCGGGGTGCTGGCCGCCCTGGCCGGGGAGAACGAACACAGTTTTGCCGCGAAGCCGCGGCACGTGGTGTTGAGTCAGCTGCGGGTGGGGCGCGCCGGTGCTCAAGGCCCGTAGCGCGTCCAGTAGGTCTTGGCGCGGATCTGCGGTGCCCACCGGCACGGTGATCACTGCTCGATAGGGGTGCTGCGTGCGGGTGGTGGCCAGGCTGTGGGCCACGTCGGTGAGGTCGAGGTCGGGGTGGCCGGCCAGGTGTTGGTGCAGTCGGTCGGCCTGGGCCCGCAGTGCTGCGGGGGTGCGCGCCGACACCGGCCAGATCGGCAAGCCGAACTCATCACTGTGACGGGCTGGGCGGGCGTGGCGGCGCGCGGCGGCCGGTCCGGTCGCCGGGGTGGGGGGTTGTTGCAGGATGAGGTGCGCGTTGGTGCCGCTGATCCCGAACGAGGACACCGCCGCGGTGCGCAGATGGTCGGTGTCGGGCCACGGCACGGATTCGGTGAGCAGGCGAACGGTGCCGGTGGACCAGTCGATGTGTGGGCTGGGGTGATCGACGTTGAGGGTGGGCGGCAATGTGTCGTGGCCCAGGGCGGCGATCATTTTGATGATTCCGGCGGCACCGGCGGCGGCTTGGGTGTGGCCGATGTTGGATTTGATCGATCCCAGCCACAGTGGCCGGTCTGGGGTGCGGGCGGCGCCGTAGGTGGCGATCAGGGCGCCGGCCTCGATCGGGTCGCCCAGGGCGGTGCCGGTGCCGTGGGCCTCGACCACATCAACCTCATCGAGCCCGAGACCGGCGTTGGCGACGGCTTGGGTGATGACGCGTTGTTGGGCGGGCCCGTTGGGGGCGGCCAACCCGTTGGAGGCGCCGTCTTGGTTGATCGCCGATCCGGCGATGACCGCCAGCACCGGATGATGGTTGCGTGTGGCGTCGCTGAGCCGTTCCAGCACCAACACCGCCGCACCTTCGCCCCAGCCGGTGCCATCGGCGTCCCCGGAGAACGCTTTACACCGTCCATCAGCGGCCAGCCCGCGCTGGCGGGCGAACTCGGTGAACACCGCGGGTGTGGTCATCACGGTGACCCCACCGGCCAGGGCCAGGCTGGACTCGTTGTTGCGCAACGATTGGCACGCCAAATGCGTGGCGACCAGCGAGGACGAGCACGCGGTGTCCAGGGTGATGGCGGGGCCCTGCAACCCCAACACGTACGCGACACGCCCCGAGGCCACGCTGGTGGAGACCCCGGTCATGGCGTATCCCTCCGCACCATCAGAACCGCCCGCGCCGTATTGCTGTGACCACGCTCCGACGAACACCCCGGTCCCGGTACCCGCCAAGGCGGCCGGATCAATGCGGGCGGTTTCCAACGCCTCCCAGCACACCTCCAGCAGCAGCCGCTGCTGAGGGTCCATGGATTGGGCCTCGCGCGCCGAGATCCCAAAGAAGTCCGCGTCGAAGTCGGCCGCCTCCGTCAGAAATCCGCCGGAGCGGGTGTAGGTCTTGCCCACCGCATCGGGATCGGGATCAAACAGATCCGCCAGATTCCAGCCACGATCAACCGGAAACTCCCCTACCGCATCGGTGCCGGTGGCCACCAAATCCCACAACGCTCCCGCTGAATCCACCCCACCGGGGAACCGGCACGCCATCCCCACCACCGCGACCGGCTCATCTGTCTGCGCCTGAGATGCCACCTGGGCCTCCACCGGCGCAGCCACCACCACCGACCCGGTCAACAGTTGGCTCAGGTGGGCGGCCAACGCGTTCGGGGTGGGGTAGTCGAACGCCAGGGTGGGCGGCAATTCCAGCTCGGTGACGGTTTTGAGCCGATCCAGCAACTCGATGGCTTTCACCGAGTCAAACCCCAGGTCCGCAAACTCACCCCCAGGGTCGATATCGTCAGGACTGGGCCGGCCCAACACCGTTGCCACCTGCGAGCACACCACCCCCACCAGCAGGTCATGCTGCTGCCGGTGCAGCGTGCGCACGCGTTGGGCCAATCCCGAGTCAGCCGCGGCGCTCGCGCCGGTCTCATCGACCACGCGCCGTGCCGGACGGCGGATCCCGCCGTCCAAGCGGGTGAATTCATTACGCAGATAAAGCTGTAGACAGTCCCTTCGCCTGACCTTGCCGCTCGTCGTGAGGGGAATCGAATGAGGTGCTACTAGAACGAGATCCGACACACCCAGCCCGTGCGTCTTCGATATCGCTGCGCTGATCTCACGCCGGGCCGTGTCCAGCCTGTGCATCACGGCTTCTTCGGATTCGTCACGCACCCTGAGCTCGACGATGGCGACCAGGTTCTCAACGCCGTTGTCATCAGGAACCGATATCGCGACGCAGCGGCCTGCCGTGATCCCCTGGATCGTCGCCTCGATGTCGTCGGGAGCGTAGTTGCGCCCGTAGACGATCAGGAGATCCTTGATCCGGCCGATGATGAACAGCTCGCCGTCGGAGAGGACGCCCAGATCCCCGGTTCGCAGCCACGGCCCTTCGGGTGTACCGGCCGACGGATCGACAAGCGTTGCACCGAAGGTGCGTTCAGTCTCCTGAGGTTTCTGCCAATAGCCGATGGCGACGTTGTCGCCAAGCGTCCAGATCTCGCCGGCCGTTCCCGCCGGACACTCGATGCTGGTCTCGGGATCGACGATACGCACCGTCGGCCACTGCGGCACACCGTAACTGACCAGCGGGGTACCTTCTCCGCTTGCGCACCGTTTCGCGTGGCCGGCGGTCAGTTCCTCGGATTCGAAGTGTGCGATTTCTGGTGGTTGACCCGATTCGCGGGTCGCAACGTACACCGTGGCTTCCGCGAGCCCATATGAGGGCCGTAGCGCCCTGGAGTGAAAATTGAAGGGGGCGAATCGCTCAGCGAAGCGCCGGAGCGTCGCGGGTTGCACACGTTCGGCGCCGCTGATGATGACTGCCACGTCCCCGAGGTCAAGCCCGGCCATGTCGTCATCTGATGTTTTTGCCGCCGCCAATTCGAAAGCAATGTTCGGCCCCGCTGAAAACGCTTGACTATTGCTCGCCAGCAACTGCATCCACCGCGCCGGTCTCTGCAGGAACGACGCCGGGCTGGTAAGCACAGCGTGAACTCCGCCGAGAATCGGGAAGACAATTCCCGTCATCAAACCCATGTCGTGAAAGAACGGCGCCCACGACACGACAGTGGTCTCCGGCGGAGCAATCCCGCCGTGCTCCCCGAAGTACCCGGAAACGATTTGTTCGATATTGACCTGAATGTTTTTGTGCGACATCACGACTCCCGCTGGTGTGCGGGTCGACCCGGAGGTGTATTGCAGATACGCAATGTCTGGCTGACCGTCGATTTCGGCAGCGACCGCGTTCCGGGAGTCCAGGTCCAGCAGATCAACCTCGAGCACTGATGGCGCGGGTTCACCGGGCTTGGCCTCGATGTACTCGGCGATGTTGCCCGCCAGAGACGATGTCGTCAGAATCGCCGACGGCGACGCGTCACGCAGGACCGAAATCACACGCTCGTCGCTGGCGCCGCCCTGCGGAACCGACAGCGGAACCGCGATCTGACCGGCCTGCAATGCGGCCAGAAACGCAACGATGTACTCGAGTCCCTGCGGCGCCGATATCACCGCCCGGTCCCCAGGTGACCCGCAAGCTCTGAGCTCCTGTGCGACGTTGAGCGTTCGTCGATACAGCTGCGACCACGTCAGGCTTTCCGCAACGCCCGCGTGGTCCTGCTCGTAGTCAATAAAAGTGAACGCCGCCTCGTTGGGCCGCAGGCTGGCACGCTCCCGCAGCACGGCGGGAAGGGAAGACTCAAGCACAGCCTGAAGATACCTGGGTCAGCCGACGGTCGAGTGGAAAGTGAGCATCGTCGCGGCGTTCGGCGTGGGCCGATTAACCCGGCAGCGCGGCAACCTGAAAGCAACCGCGAACAAATTAACTACCTTAATTGTTTTGTCTGGATACCATTTGTAACCCCCGGGGCGGGAATTCGCTCCGCCCGCGATATGTCAGCATTGGGACGTGAACGCACGCCAATTCGCTCGCTTGCTATGTGCCGTACTGGTGACAATCTGCGCGACACTGCTGTGGCCACCGATCCTCATTGTCCCTGCGTCCGCCGCTGCCTGCCCCGACGTCGAGGTGACGTTCGCCCGCGGCACCGCCGAGCCACTCGGTGTTGGTGCGGTCGGACAGGAATTCGTCGATGCACTGCGCTCGCAGGTTGGCGGTCGTTCCTTTGCGGTATATCCCGTGAATTACCCCGCCACCGAAGATTGGCCCCCGTCAGCATCCGCCGGCGCCAGCGACGCGAGCGCGCACGTTCTGTCCATGGTTGCGAACTGCCCCAATACCAAGCTGGTGCTCGGTGGATATTCCCAAGGCGCGATGGTGATCGACCTGGTCACCATCGCCCGAATGTCGATGGCGGGCTTTACCGCCGCGACGCTACCGGCGGACGCGGCTGACCACGTTGCCGCGGTCGCCGTCTTCGGGAACCCGACGGACAAATACCTGGGCGGACCGGTAAGCGAGATCAGCCCCTGGTACGGGCATAAGGCCATTGACTTGTGTGCACCCGGCGATCCGGTTTGTACTCCGGGGGGGCTGTCGGTTCAGCCTTCGCATGACGAGATGTTCTCCGAGGCGCACCTATCGTATCTACAGTCCGGGATGCCCAGTCAGGCCGCGACCTTCGTGGCGGGCCAGCTCTAGCGGACTTGTCGGTGCAGCCTTTGTTTTACGCGCGTACAATTTTCGCAGAGATTATTTGACAGCCGTATAATCAGGACGAAATTCAGCGGCTAAAAGAATTCTGCCCGTTACACGTGTAGGCGAACCCACATTGTGGGTATGCCTGTGATCATGGACTGGGAAACTGTGCTTCATCTAACCCGCAATGCGTGCTGCGCGTGCGACGGCTGCACGGCCTGCCAGCACGAATGCCGCCTACCGGCCGAACAGGCTCAAGCGCGGCACCAGCACACACGCGCCGTGGGAAACCACCTGCTGGGCGACCCGCTCGATGAGACTAAAGCCAAGAAGTGCTTACGCTGCGACAGCTACTTCGACCCTCGGCGGATCCACCGCTGCGCGTCCGCGGTGCTGCGCAATTCGCGGCGCGACCATCGACTTAGGCGTATCCCGTCCATGCGTCGCGTCGCATAAACGCACTAGCCAGTCGTGACACCCCCTGGATGAAGGCGTTATGAGACGCAGTACTTTGGCGATCCATTTGAGCCGGGACCATCTCGCGCTCAGTGGGTCGAACGAATGGACTGAGAGGTATGGCTACCGGGTAGCCGGCAGATGCAGTTTGATCGCTTCGACCAGGTGATATCCCACGTCATCGAGCGCATCCGTGGACTGGGTGGCCAGCGCAATGATGATTGCGCCCTCGATGGCGGCGATAATCAAGGTTGCCAGTGAGCGGGCGCTGTCATGGCCAACGCCAGACTTGACCAGCCGATCCGTGAGGATCACCTGCCACTCAGCGAAGGCCTCGGCCGCAGCCCGCGCGGCTGCCGGCGCCTCTGCGCGACCGAGGATAGCGGCCACGATGGGGCAGCCGGCCTCCATCTGAGTCACGCCTAGCTGAACCTTCCACTGATCGATGAAGGCCTGTACCGCCAGCGCCGGGTCGCCGCCGTCGTCGGACGATTGCAGCACGGCGGTCAACGCCTGCCCCGCGATGCGGGTGGCTTCTGCGACGAGTTCCGCTTTGCCGCCGGGAAAGTTGAGGTAGACGGTTCGACGCGCGACCCCGCTGTCTTCGAGTAGCGCATTGAGGCCGGTGCCAGCGACACCGCGGCGTCGAACCAGACCCGTGACGCTGGTGATAAGAGCATCTCGCGCGGACATGATGGGTTGAAGTATACCGATTGGTCTACTAGCGTTACTGAACACACCTCGGATGCGGAGATAGCCATGACGAACAGCAACGACGACAAGACGCTGCGGAAGTTCCGCAGAGAACGGGCCCTCGGGCACTATCTGCTCAACCCGGCAGTGAAAGGGTTGAGCAAACTGGGGCTGCGCACCGCGATGGCCACCGAACTGGAGACCATCGGGCGCAAGACCGGCCAGGTACGCCGCGTCCCCGTATCAGCCCAATTCGATGACAAAGGGGCATGGGTTATCAGTCAGCATGGCAACCGTTCCGGTTGGGGCCGCAACATCGCTGACAACCCGAATATCCGCCTGCGACAGGGAAGTCAGTGGCGCGCCGGCGTTGCGCAATTCAGGCCGGACGACGATGTCGTCGCGCGAGGTCGCAACTTCGGGAGACTTGCCTCCAAGATGGTGAAGGCGCTGGAAACAACACCCGTATCGGTGCGGATAGATTTCAGCGACTAACGCTGGGCTACCTTCGAGTCGTGCCGCCAGCGCACGCCGAATCGAATCCGCGGAGGTCCCCGATGGCCCAGTCCGATCTCGTGTTGTTCAGCGTCGACAACCACGTCGCGCTGATCACCGTCAACGATCCCGATCGGCGCAACGCCTTCACCGATGAGATGTCGACACTGCTGCGCGCAGCCGTGGAGCAAGCCGAAGCCGATCCCGACGTGCATGCCGTGGTGGTCACCGGTGCGGGCAAGGCCTTTTGCGCAGGCGCCGACCTCAGCGCGCTTGGCGCCGCTGGATCCGGAACACCGGCGGCTGGTCTACAACGGATTTACGACGGCTTCATGGCCGTCGGCAATTGCACATTGCCTACCGTCGCCGCGGTCAACGGCGCGGCGGTCGGTGCGGGCTTGAACTTAGCGCTGGCTGCCGACGTGCGTATCGCCGGGCCGGCCGCCTTGTTCGACGCCCGATTCCAGAAGCTGGGACTGCACCCCGGTGGGGGCGCGACCTGGATGCTGCAACGGGCAGTCGGTCCGGCGGTCGCTCGCGCCGCCCTCTTGTTCGGCATGCGCTTCGACGCCGAATCCGCTGTGCGGCACGGGTTGGCGCTCAGTGTTGCCGACGATCCCGTCGCCGCGGCGTTGGAGCTGGCGGCGGGACCCGCGTCGGCGCCGCGCGAGGTGGTGTTGGCGACCAAGGCCACGATGCGCGCCACCGCAAGCCCAGGCTCGCTGGACAACGAGCAGCACGAGCTCGCGATGCGCACAGAGCTTGGGCCGCAGGTGCACTCGATCCAGTCACCGCAGTTCGCGGAGCGATTGGCCGCGGCGCAACGCCGGTAGATCTCTGAATCACTTGTGTCACTTTGGTTTCAGAGGTCACTGACGGCGGTTTTCTGTCGGTGGCTGGTCATAGAATTTGGGCATGGTTTCGAGTAGTCGTGAGGAGATCGAGGAGGTCTTCGGCGCGCTCGATGCTGAGCTGGATCGGCTGTGCGCATTGACCTTTGACGCGTTGACCACCCCCGAACGAGTCGCGTTGCTGGAACGCTGCGAACGGATCCGCCGACGGCTGCCCGCGGTCGAGCATCCCTTGATCAATCAACTGGCCCGCCAGGCCACGCCAGAAGAATTGGGCGGCAAGCTGTCGCATGCCATCGCCGAATGGACACTGATCAGCCGCGCCGAAGCCAGCCGGCGCATCCACGACGCCGCCGACCTGGGTGGTCGGCACGGGCTGACCGGGGAACCGTTGGCACCGGCGCTCGCGGCCACCGCGGCCGCCCAACGTGACGGGAAACTCGGGACCGGCCAGGTCGCGGTGATCCGGCGCTTTCTCGAGCAGCTACCGGGCTTCGTCGATGCCTGCACCCGCGAGCAGGCCGAAGCCGATTTAGCGCTGATCGGAACCCAGCAGCGACCCGAGCAACTCGGCAAGTTCGCCGCTGTACTCGCCGATTTCTTGAATCCGGACGGGACCTACACCGACCAAGACCGCGCCCGGCGGCGGGGGTTGACCCTGGGTAAGCAGCACGCCGATGGCATGTCGGAGCTGCGCGGCTGGATAAGCCCCGAGTTGCGCGCCACCCTGGAAGCCATGCTGGCCAAACTGGCCGCCCCGGGCATGTGCAACCCCGACGACGACACCGCCGTCGTGGACGGCGCGCCATCCCAAGACGCGATCGATCGCGACTCCCGCAGCGCCGCCCAACGCAACCACGACGCCCTGACCGCCGGGCTGCGCGCGCTGCTAGCCAGCGGAGAACTGGGCCAGCACAACGGGCTGCCGGCCTCCATCGTCATCACCACCACGCTGGCCGAGCTCGAAGCCGCCGCCGGCAAAGGCTTGACCGGCGGCGCCACCATCGTGCCGATGAGCGATGTGATCCGGATGGCCCGCCACGCCCACCACTACCTGGCTGTCTTCGACAAAGGCAAAGCCCTGGCGCTCTACCACACCAAACGACTCGCCTCACCCGGACAGCGGATCGTCTTGTACGCAAAGGACCGCGGCTGCACCGCACCCGGCTGCGACGTGCCCGGCTACCTCTGTGAAGTCCACCACGTCACCAACTACGCCACCCGCGCCACCACCGACGCCAACGACCTCACCTTCGCCTGCGGACCGCACCACCGCATGCTGGGACCCCGAGGCTGGACCACCCGCAAAAACACCCGCGGCGACACCGAATGGATCCCACCCCCACACCTCGAGCGCAGCCAACCCCGCACCAACACCTTCCACCACCCCGAAAACCTGTTCCGCCAAGACGAAGACGACGGAGACGCCGCGTAAGAAACACGCGCCCCTAAGCGGGGGGCTCGGTCACCGCGATATCGGCGCGGGAGGCATCGCGGTAGTTAGGGTCCAGACGCCGCGTGGCGAAGACGAAAGCCACCGCAAGGAAGGGTGCGATGACGGCGTAAACTGCCGCTGGCATAGCCATTTCGGCGTTGTTAAGCAGCTGCGGACTCAGTGCGACGCCGATCGCCACCGTGGCGTTGTGCAGCCCGATCTCCAGGCTGACGGCCGTCGCCTGTCTCGGAGCGAGATGCATCCTGCGGGGCACCAGATAGCCGACTGTCAGGCTGACAAGGCAGAAGGACACTACGGCCGCGCTCAGCATGCCAAGGTTGTTCCATAGCTTCGCACCGCCTCCGGCGATCGACCCGCCGACGACGGCCACAAACAGGACTGCCGCGAATACTCTGACCGGCGTGTGAAGTCGCTGGGCCAGCGCGGGGAAACGGTGCCGTATCGCGACGCCGATGGCGGTCGGTATGAGCACAAGTCCGAACACCCCAAGGAACTTGTCCAGCTGCAGAGGAAGGAACCGTCCCCCTCCGATGAACCAGGTCATCGAAAGCGCCAGTATTGCCGGCAGGGCGAAAATCGATATCACGGCGTTGATCGCGGTCAGGGTGAGATTGAGCGCCAGGTCCCCGTTGAACAGATGACTGAGGATGCTCGACGTCGTCCCACCTGGAGTGGCGGCCATCAGCATTAACCCAACGGCCATATTCGGCGCAAGGTGCAAGGCTTGGGCGATCAGCAGGCACAACCCCGGCAGGAGCACAGACTGACAGATCAGTGCAACGGCAAGTGGGCGCCGCATCGTGGCAGCGCGCCGGAAATCGTCGATCGTCAGCGTCAATCCCAGAGCGAGCATGACCGCCACGACGACCAACGGAAAGTACTGGTTGTTCATAACCCTCCGAGGGAAGGACGATGCGACGGTGCGAACAAGTCGTTAGCTTGCCTTACACAACCGCACCCGTCACGCCGGCGGTGTTTCCCCGCCCCGGCGCAGCGTCATCGCCGCATGCTTGAGCACCGGAGAGTCGACCATCCGCCCCTCGAAGGCGAACACGCCGCGCTCACTCTGCGCCGCCTTCAACACCCGGCGCGCCCAGTCCAGCTCCGCCGCGCTGGGACGATAGGCCTCGCGCACCACCGGGATCTGGCTCGGGTGAATACACACCGTCCCGGCGAAACCCAGCGCCACGCCGTCATCGGCTTCCGCCCGCAGCCCATCGAGGTCGCGGATGTCCAAATGCACCGCGTCAAGCGCGATCCGATCGAACGCGGACGCCGCGAGCAGGGCCGTCGACCGGACGTGCCGGGCAACGTCCCGATACGTGCCGTCGGCGAAGCGGCTGGAACTGCCACCGAGCGTGGCTACCAGGTCCTCGGCGCCCCAGAACAGGGCGACAGTCCGCTCAGCCGCGGCGATTTCGGCGGCAAACACGGCGGCGCGCGGCGTCTCTATCAGCGCGATCACGTCGCGCGGGGCGAGCGCGTCGACCTGCGCGGCCGATTCGGTTTTGGACAGCATCACCGTCGTGTACGCGGTACCGGCCAGGGCATCCAGGTCCAGTGGCAGTTCGTCCGTGCTGGACGCGTTGACGCGCACGACAGTGCGCTCCGGGTCCAGCGGGGTGTCCTGCAGCGCCTTGCGGGCGGCGGGCTTATCCGCCTCGGCCACGCCGTCTTCGAGGTCAAGGATCACCACATCGGCGGCAGCGGCAGCCTTCGCGAAACGCTCGGGACGGTCGGCCGGGCAGAACAGCCAGCCCGGGCCGGCGGCACGCAAGTTCATTACGCCTCCTCGGTGTCTGCTGGAGGACCGGGGCGCTTCTGCACCAGCGTAGTGCGCACCGCCCGCGCAACTATGTCACCGTCCTGGTTGCGCCCGGTGTGTTCCAGAGTCACGATGCCTTCACCGGACCGGCTTTTCGACTCGCGCTTGGCGGTGCACACGGTCTCCGCGTACAAGGTGTCGCCGTGGAAGACCGGCTTGGGGAAGGACACCTCGGAAAAGCCGAGGTTGGCCACGATGGTGCCCAGCGTCAGCTGCGCCACCGACAGGCCTACCAGCGTCGAGAGCGTGAACATGGAGTTCACCAGCCGCTCGCCCCGAAAACCCGGCTGCTCGGCCGCCCACGCCGCATCGAGATGCAGCGACTGGGTGTTCATCGTCAGCGTGGTAAACAACACGTTGTCGGCCTCGGTGGCTGTGCGGCCCGGCCGGTGCAGGTACGTGGTGCCGATCTCGAATTCCTCAAACCACAAGCCGCGCTGGATAATCGACTTGCCGNNCGCGCGATGAGCATCAGTTGCACCTCGGTGGTTCCCTCGCCGATCTCGAGGATCTTGCTGTCACGGTAGTGGCGTGCCACCGGATACTCGTTCATGAAGCCGTATCCGCCATGGATCTGGGTGGCGTCGCGGGCGTTGTCCATCGCCGCCTCCGACGCGATCATCTTCGCGATCGCCGCCTCCTTCTTGAATGACTTTCCCGCCAACATCTTTGCCGCCGCATCGTAATACGCCGTGCGCGCGACGTGGGCGCGTGCCTCCATCCGCGCGATCTTGAAGCTGATCGCCTGGTAGGAGCCGATCGGCTGGCCGAACGCCTGACGCTCCTTCGCGTACTTGACGCTCTCGTCGACGCAGCCCTGCGCCGCTCCGGTGGCCAGCGCGGCGATCGCGATGCGGCCCTCGTCCAAGATGGACAAGAAGTTCGCGTAGCCGGTGCCGCGGGCCCCCAGCAGATTCTCCTCCGGGACGTGGGCGTCGGCGAAGGTGAGCGGATGAGTGTCCGACGCGTTCCAGCCGACCTTGTTGTAGAACGGTTCGACGGTGAATCCCGGTGTGCCGTTGGGCACGATGATGCTTGAGATCTCCTTCTTGCCATCCGCGATGCTTCCGGTGACCGCGGTGACGGTGACCAGCGAGGTGATCTCGGTGCCCGAGTTGGTGATGAATTGCTTGTTGCCGTTGATCACCCACTCGCCACTCTCGAGCCGGGCCGTGGTGCGGGTGCCGCCCGCGTCCGAGCCCGCCCCTGGCTCGGTGAGCCCGAAGCCGGCCAACGCCCGGCCGGCTATCAGATCCGGCAGCCACTTGCCCTTCTGTTCCTCGGTGCCGAACCGGTAGATCGGCATCGCGCCCAGGCTGGTTCCGGCCTCCAGAGTGATGGCAACCGATTGGTCGACCTTGCCGAGTTCCTCGAGCGCCAGCGACAGTGCGAAGTAGTCGCCGCCCATTCCCCCGTACTCCTCCGGGAATGGCAGGCCGAACAGCCCCATTTCGCCCATCTTCGCGACGACTTCGTACGGAAAGCTGTGCTCCTCATCGTGTTTTGCCGACACGGGCGCGACCACGGTGCGCGCAAAATCGGCCACCGTATCGCGCAGATCCTCATATTCCTTGGGCAGGCTACCCGCGGTAATCGTTGTCGTCATGATTGTTCACCTTTGATCCTGGCCAGCACTTGCTCGACCTTCACCTGGTCGCCCACCGACACCAGCACCTCTACCTGTCCCGAAACAGGAGCGGCCAGTGAGTGTTCCATCTTCATCGCCTCGACGACCACTACCACGTCGCCCTCGGTGACCTCGGCGCCAGAATTGACCTGCACGGCGATCACGCTGCCCGGCATGGGGCTGACCACCTCGGCGGGCCGCTCGCCTGCCGCGCGGTGAATCTTCTGCTCCTCGGCCTCGCGTAGCTGCCAGGTGCCGCGCTGGTCGGCGATCCACAAATGCCGGTCGTCCTCGGCCCATCGGTATTCGCGCCGCAACCCGTCCAGCGTCACGCCCATCTGATCGGGTTCGAGTTGCACACTTGCGGAGGCGATCTCGCCGTCGCCGACCTGCACCTTGGCGGCCTCGGGAGGCCCCCACACCGACACCGTTTCGGCGCGAAGCGGCGTGCGTATCGCGGTGCGGACCGGCGCCGCAACGCCACCGACGCGCCATCCGGTCGGGGCCGCCCATAGGTTGCCCCCGGTGTTGCGGGGCGCCCGAAAAGACAAAGCCCACTGCCGGTAGAGGCCGCCCGCGGCGAGCACATCCTCGGGCGCCGGCGCCGGGACGAAGTCCGCCAGCCGCTCGTCCAACAGAGCCGTGTCCAAATCACCGGCACGCACCCGCTCGTCGGCAAGCAGGAAACGCAAGAACTCCACATTGGTCTGCACGCCCAGTACCGCGGTCTGCGAAAGTGCCCGGTCGAGTTTGGCGAGCGCCTCGTCGCGGTCGGCACCGTGGGCAATCACCTTGCTCAGCATCGGGTCGTAGTCGCTGCCGACGACCGTGCCCGCCAGCAGCGAAGAGTCCACCCGCACCCCGTCACCGGCGGGCTCGAACACCTGCAGCACCCGACCTCCGGTCGGCAGAAAGCCGCGCGCCGGGTCTTCGGCATACACCCGGGCCTCGATCGCGTGACCGTTCAGCTCGATGTCGTCCTGGGTGAACGTCAGCTTCTCGCCGGCCGCGACCCGTAGCTGCCACTCGACGAGGTCCAGTCCTGTGACCGCCTCAGTCACCGGATGTTCCACCTGCAGACGGGTATTCATCTCCATGAAGAAGAATTCATCGGGCCGCTCCGCGGAGACGATGAACTCGACCGTGCCGACTCCGAGGTAGTCGACGCTGCGGGCGGTGTCACAGGCCGCCGCCCCGATCCGTGCCCGCGTCGCGGCGTCCAGTAGCGGCGACGGCGCTTCCTCGATGACCTTCTGGTGGCGCCGCTGCAGACTGCACTCACGCTCCCCGAGGTGCACCACGTTGCCGTGCGCGTCGGCGAGCACCTGCACCTCGATATGCCTGGGCCGCAACACGAAGCGCTCCAGGAACAGGGTGTCATCGCCGAACGCCGAGGCGGCCTCGCGCCGGGCGCTCACCAGCGCCTCGCGCAGCCGGGCCGGGTCCTGCACCAGTCGCATGCCCTTGCCGCCACCGCCCGCCGACGGCTTGACCAAAACCGGATAGCCGACCTCGTCAGCCGCGGCCACCAGATCGTCTTCGGTCAACCCAGGCTTCGCCACCCCCGGCACCACCGGAACGCTGAAGGCGGCGACGGCGTTCTTGGCGGTGATCTTGTCCCCCATCACCTCAATCGCGCGGGCGGGCGGGCCCAGGAACACCACCCCGGCGCGTTGGCAGGCCGCCGCGAAATCGGCGTTCTCGGAGAGAAACCCGTAGCCCGGATGAATCGCCTGGGATCCGGTACGCACCGCGGCGTCAAGCACACGAGTGATATCGAGATAGCTCTCGCGCGCCGCGGCGGGGCCCAGCCGCACGGCGGTGTCCGCCTCGATGACGTGCCGTGCGCCGGCGTCGGGATCGCTGTAGACGGCGACCGAGCGAATGCCCAGCCGGCGCAGTGTCCGGATTACCCGCACCGCGATCTCGCCGCGGTTGGCCACCAGTACCGTGTCAAACATCAATCACATCCGGAAGACGCCGTAGGACACCGGTTCCAGCGGCGCGTGGGCACACACCGAAAGGGCAAGCCCAACACACGTTCTGGTGTCAACTGGGTCGATGATCCCGTCGTCCCATAGCCGGGCCGTCGAGTAGTACGGGTTGCCCTGATCCTCGTACTGCGCACGGATGGGCGCCTTGAACGCCTCTTCCTCGTCGGCCGACCAGGGCGTGCCCGCCCCGGTGAGCTGTTCGCCGCGCACGGTGGCCAGCACGGACGCGGCCTGCTCGCCGCCCATCACCGAGATCCTCGCATTGGGCCACATCCACAGGAAACGGGGCGAGTACGCCCGCCCGCACATCGAATAGTTACCCGCGCCATAGGATCCGCCGATCACGACGGTCAGTTTCGGCACCCGGGCACAAGCCACGGCGGTGACCATCTTGGCGCCGTGCTTGGCGATACCACCGGCCTCGTAGTCGCGTCCGACCATGAAGCCGGCGATGTTCTGCAAGAACAGCAACGGGATCTTGCGCTTGTCGCAGAGTTCGATGAAATGCGAACCCTTCACCGCGGATTCGCTGAACAGCACTCCGTTGTTGGCGACGATCCCGACGGGATGGCCATGAATGCGCGCGAAGGCAGTCACCAGCGTCTTGCCGTATTTGGACTTGAACTCGCTGAATTCCCCGCCGTCGACGAGCCGCACGATGACCTCGCGCACGTCGTAGGGCACCCGCGGGTCCGGTGGCACCACGTCGTAGAGCTCGTGCTGCGCGTGCTTGGGTTCGACCGCGGGTCGGACCTCCCATTGACTGGGCTCGCGCGGGCCGAAGGTGGCCGCGATCCGGCGGACGATCTGCAGCGCGTCTTCGTCGTCGTCAGCAAGGTGGTCGGTGACACCCGAGACCCGCGAATGCAAGTCACCGCCACCGAGGTCTTCGGCCGAGACGATCTCTCCGGTGGCGGCCTTCACCAGTGGCGGGCCGCCCAGAAAAATTGTGCCCTGCTCGCGGACGATCACCGCCTCGTCACTCATCGCCGGCACGTAAGCGCCACCTGCCGTGCAGGAGCCCAACACCGCCGCGACCTGGGGAATGCCCTTGGCGCTCATTGTCGCCTGGTTGTAGAAGATCCGGCCGAAATGTTCGCGGTCGGGAAACACCTCGTCCTGGCGCGGCAGAAAGGCGCCGCCAGAGTCGACGAGGTAGATGCACGGCAGCAGATTCTGCAGCGCGACCTCCTGCGCGCGCAGGTGCTTTTTGACCGTCATCGGGTAGTAGGTGCCGCCCTTGACCGTCGCGTCATTGGCCACGATCACGCATTCGCGCCCGGAGACCCGGCCGATCCCGGTGATGATTCCGGCTCCCGGCGACTCGTCCCCGTACATGCCACCCGCGGCCAGCGGAGCCAGCTCCAGAAACGGGGTGCCCGGATCGAGCAGGCGATCCACCCGTTCGCGGGGCAACAGCTTGCCACGGCTGACGTGGCGCTCGCGTGCGCGCTCATTGCCGCCCAGGGCCGCCGCGGCAAGCTTGGCGTTCAGCTCCCCGACGAGCCTGCGGTGTTCATCGGCGAACGATGCCGCGGCAGTCACTGACAAGCTCGGTCTCCGTTCGGCGTAGCGCCCCGGGCAAAAGACTTTCAGTTAATGTAGATTAACTGGCGTGAGAGTACCATCGCCCGGGCAGTTACGTCCAGGGACGCACTCGTCATGACAGCGTCCGCCCCGGACGGCCAACCCGGTCGGCCGGACGCGCCAAATCGCCGCAGCCGGTTGAAATCCGACCGCCGCCTGCAGCTGCTGTCGGCCGCCGAACGGCTGTTCGCCGAGCGGGGTTTCCTCGCGGTGCGGCTGGAAGACATCGGCGCGGCCGCCGGCGTCAGCGGTCCGGCCATCTACCGGCACTTTCCCAACAAGGAGTCGATGCTGGTCGAGTTGCTGGTGGGAATCAGTGCGCGGCTGCTCGCCGGTGCACGCGATGTCACCGCCCGCGGCTCCGAGGCGGCGCTAGCGCTGGACGGCCTCATCGACTTCCATCTCGACTTTGCGCTGGGCGAACCAAACCTGATCCGCATCCAGGACCGCGACCTTGCGCACCTGCCCGCGGCCGCCGAGCGTCAGGTCCGGAAGGCACAACGGCAGTACGTGGAGGTGTGGGTCGGCGTGCTGCGCGAATTGAACCCCGAACTGGCCGAAGCCGACGCACGGCTGACAGCGCATGCGGTTTTCGGCCTGCTGAATTCGACACCCCACAGCAAACCGACCCGGGCCGCGCGGTCACGCGCCCTGATGCGGGCCATGACCGTCGCCGCGCTAACGGCCGGAGATCAGGTCCGTTGAACCTCGCCTGAACCTCGTCATGGGGTGGACCACCCCGCGCGGGCGCCAGGCCCGGGTACCCTGCAAACCATGAGGTGGACATGAACGATCCACGTCGACCCGAGCGTTTTAGTCCCCCTCTACCGGGGTCTGGGCCGACCGGGCGGTGGGGCCCAGGAGATCCTCCGCCCCCCGATCCTGCCTACGCCGACCAGATGCCTTATGCGCCCGGTTACGGCGGGTACGGGTATACCCCGCCTTGGACGTCGCAGTCGTCGACTACCCCGCCTTGGAAGTCGAACCTGAGCGAGGCCAATACGACCAGACGCTTGCCGCCGGACTGGCGGCAGGATCAATCCCTGCCGGGAGGGCCACCTCCGGACGGGCCGGTTTCCCCACCGCCGGAGGGCCCGCGTTCGCCGCGCTGGTTGTGGGTCGCCGCCAGCGCCGCGGTGCTGCTGGTCGTCGGGCTGGTCATCGCGCTGATCCTCGCGAACAACGCGACCAAGACCCAGACCGCCGTCCCGCCGCTGCCGGCCATGCCCGGCTCGAGTTCGGCGGTCCCGTCTCCTTCCATCAAGGCACCGCCCATGGTGCCGTCCAGGGCACCGTCCCATCCCACCGCCGCCCCGCCGACCGTGCCCAGCGAGACGACCAGCCCGGGGGCGATGCAGACCGTGGTCTACAACGTCACGGGTGAGGGTCGCGCGATCAGCATCATGTACATCGACGCCGATGGCGTCATACAAACCTCGTTCAATGTGCCGCTGCCGTGGAGCAAAGAGGTCACCCTGGTCCAGTCAGCCGCACATCCGCCGAGCGTCACGATCGTCAACATCGGCCACAACGTCACGTGCTCGGTCACCGTCAACGGCGTCCAGATGCGCCAACGTGTCGGCCAGGGCCTGATTATCTGCGACGCCAGGAGCTAAACAGGCTCAGGCGCGGCCGCGTCGCGCGGTGGGACCCGGACCATCAGCATCGCCAGCAGTCCGGCTATCAGCACCAGCGAGATCCCGGCCAATCCGGCCCGGGGGGCACCGAAGATGTCGACGAAGACGGAGAACAGCCACGGCGCCAGGAACGCGACGGCCCGTCCCGTCATCGTGTACAGACCGAACGCCACCCCTTCCCTGCCATGCTTTGACATCTGCAGCAACAGGGCGCGCGCCGACGACTGCGACGGGCCGATGAACAGACACAGCAGCAGGCCACAAACCCAGAAAGCGACCGGGCCGGACAGCGCCATCAAGACGAGTCCCGCGATGATGATCGCGAGCAGTGACCAGACGATGACCGGTTTGGATCCGATCCGGTGGTCGACAAACCCACCCAGCACCGCACCGAGTGCGGCCACCACGCTGGCCACCACGCCGAATATCAACACGTCCCCCTGCGAGATGCCGTAGACGGTGACACCGAGCACGGCCCCGAAGGCGAAGGTCGCCGCCAGCCCGTCCCGGAACAGCGCGCTGGCGCCCAGGAAATAGACCAGGTTGCGGTCGCGCCGCCATTCTGCGGAGATCTCGATCCACAGCCGGCGGTAGCCACCCAGGACGCCCGTCGGCTGCTGCGCCCCTGCAAGATCGGGGCCGGACTCGGGTAGCCGGTTCGTGACGAACAACAACGGCAGAGCCAACACCGCCAGCCACGCCGCAGTCGCCAGCATCGCCCACCGGACGTAGAGCCCGTCCGCGACGGGCACCCCCAGCAGCCCGCGCACCGCGTCCGGGCCGGAGCCGGACCCGGAAATGAATCCCGTGTAGATCAGCATCAGCAGCAAGACGCTGCCGAGGTAACCCGACGCCGCGCCCAGGCCGGAAATGCGGCCGACCGTCTGGGGTGTCGACAGCTGGCGCAGCATCGCGTTGTACGGGACGCTGGCCAGGTCACAGCACGCCGCCGTGGCCCCCAGCAGCACCAGCCCGGCCCAGAAATAGCTCGGGCGATCCTGGATGAAGAACATGGCGCAGGTCAACACAACAGCCAGGCCCGTCCCCCCGCCCAGCGCCAGCCGCCTACGACGCGGGGACTCCACCCACACGCCGACGACCGGCGCCAGCGCCGCGACGGTCAGCCCGGCGATGGCCCCCGCACGCCCCAACCAACTGGCGGGCGTTGTACCGCCGGAGATGCCTACCCCCACGCTGCTGGTCAGATAGACCGCGAAGACAAAGGTCGCCACGATCGCGCTCATGCCGACAGACCCACAGTCCCACAGCGCCCAAGCCGCGACCTGGGATCGCGCGATTGTCCGCGGCGCCGGCTGAGTCATGCCCGGCACTCTACGGGTGGTGACTGTCTACGATTGGCGCATGCCGGTACCAGCTCCCAGCCCCGACGGGCGTGCCGTTGTCACCGGAGCTTCGCAAAACATCGGCGAGGCGCTGGCCACCGAACTTGCCGCGCGCGGGCACAACCTGATCGTCACCGCGCGACGCGAAGACCTGCTCAACGAGCTGGCTGCCCGCTTGGCCGACAAGTATCGCGTCGCGGTAGACNNNNCCGTCGCGGTGCACGATCTCACGTTGGCGGTGCTGCCGGGCATGATCGACCGCAAGGCCGGCGGGATATTGATTTCCGGTTCGGCGGCAGGCAATTCGCCGATCCCCTACAACGCAACCTATGCCGCCACCAAAGCGTTCGCGAATACCTTCAGCGAATCGTTGCACGGCGAGCTGCGCGGCTCCGGTGTGCACGTCACGCTGCTGGCACCGGGCCCGGTGCGCACCGACCTACCCGATGCTTCCGCAGCCTCGCTGGTCGAGAAACTGGTGCCGGACTTTCTCTGGATCTCAACAGAACACACCGCCCGGCTATCGCTGGATGCCTTGGAGCGCAACAAGATGCGCGTCGTACCGGGCTTAACGTCGAAAGCGATGTCGGTGGCGAGCGGGTACGCGCCACGCGCGATCGTCGCGCCGATCGTGGGCAGNNAGGGCGCTCTTGACGGCCGGATTCTTGAGCACTTCCTCCCACATGGCGGGCTCCTTGGGCTGCGCGGGCTCGGGCATCGGGGGAACCTGAAATTCAGTCGGAAGCGGCGGGAAGTCCGACCCGGAGGTCGGGGCCACTTCGCCCGTCGGGCCCGCTGCTGCTGCAGGCTCCTGCTCGATTGTCTGCCCGTATTTGGCTTGCAGCGGGCTGGCTTTGGCCGCCGCACCGACCGCGTCCGCGCCGATGGCCCCCATCAGCGAACGGGGTACGCGCATGCGGGTCCACGCCACCGGCGTCGGCGCGCCCTTCTCCGACAACACGGTGACGACGGCTTCACCGATGCCCAGCGACGTCAGCGCGGATTCCAGGTCGTAGACATCGGTCTTCGGATACGTGCGGACGGTCCTGCTCAACGCCTTCTGGTCGTCAGGCGTGAACGCCCGCAGCGCGTGCTGGACCCGGGCGCCCAACTGGGACAGCACATCGTTGGGCAGATCCGTGGGTAGCTGCGTGCAGAAGAACACCCCGACGCCCTTGGAGCGAATCAGCTTGACGGTCTGCTCAACCTGCTCAAGGAACGCCTTCGAGGCGTCGCTGAACAACAGATGCGCCTCGTCGAAGAAGAACACCAGCTTGGGCTTGTCGACGTCGCCGACCTCGTCCAGTTTGGTGTAAAGGTCGGCGAGCAGCCACATCAGGAAGGTGGAGAAGATGACTGGGCGCAACGACTGACCGGTGAACTCCAGCAGCGTGATGATGCCGCGGCCCTGGTTGTCGTTGCGCAGCAGGTCGTTCGGGTCGAGCTTCGGCTCGCCGAAGAAGGTGTCGCCACCCTCGGCATCGAGGTTCACCAGCGCCCGCAAGATGACGCCCGCACTCGTCGACGAC
>PLSK01000146.1 GCA_003165155.1 Mycobacterium sp.
CTGCCGGGCGTCAGCGGCGGCGCGACCGCGGTACGCCACACCGCCACCGGAACTCCGCTGCTGGTTGGCTATTTGGTCAGCGCCGATCCGTCCTTCGACATCGCGGCGGCGCGCAAGCTGCTCGCCGAGCAGCTACCCGCCGCGCTGGTACCCCGCCTGGTCCAGGTCGACGAGCTGCCCACCCGCACGTCGGGCAAGGTCGACCGGGACGCGCTGCCGTGGCCACCGCCGGGTGGCCCGAACAACTCCGGCGCGGAGGAGACCGTTGAACTCGAGGGCACGGCGGGCTGGCTGGCCGGGTTGTGGCGGGATCTGCTCGGGGCGGCTGTCGGTGGTCCGGAAGCGGATTTCTTCGCGCTCGGCGGTGGCTCGCTCGCCGCCGCGCAACTCGTCGCCGCGCTGCGGCAGCAGTATCCGCAAGTCACCGTCGCCGACCTGTACGACCATCCCCGGCTCGGCTCGCTGGCCGGCTTCCTCGACGAGCTTGATCCGCCGCCGCCGGTCACCGAACGCACGGTGCGACCAACCCCACGGCTGACCCAGGCTGTCCAGATTCTGCTTTCGGTGCCGCTGGCGACGCTGGTCGCACTGCCGTGGCTGACCTGGCTCGCGCTGGGCAACAACGTGGCCCGCGCGCTGCATGTGGTGCCGTGGACCGTGGCGGTGAACTGGTGGCTCGTCGGCGCGGCGTTCGCCCTGTTCGTCACTCCGCTGGGTCGGTTGGGCATCGCCGTGTTGTTCGCGCGCACCTTGCTGCCAAACGTCAAGCCGGGTACCTATCCCCGCGGTGGGTCGGTACACCTGCGGGTGTGGTTCGTCGAGCGGCTGACCGAGGCTTGTGGCGCGCAGAACCTGGCCGGCGCGCCATGGCTGGTGTACTTCGCCCGCGCACTCGGCGCCAACATCGGCAAGGGCGTGGATCTGCACTCGATGCCACCGATCACCGGGTTGTTGACGCTGGGGCACCGCAGTGCCGTCGAACCAGAAGTCGACCTGAGCGGGCATTGGATCGACGGGGACGCGTTCCACGTCGGCGCGATCACGATCGGCGACGACTCGACGATCGGCGCCCGCACCACCCTGTTGCCCGGCGCGATCGTCGGCAAGAACGCTGATGTGGCACCCGGCTCGGGCGTGCGCGACAAGATCAAAAACGGCCAGTATTGGAAGGGCTCGCCCGCGGAGAAGTCGGGCCGAGTCAACCACCCGTGGCCCGACGAACGGCCGGCACGCAGAAGCCATTGGGTCGCCGTGTACGGGCTGACGTCGCTACTGCTTGGCGCTCTGCCGCTGGTCGCCGTCGCGACCGGCCTTGCGGTGATCGGAGTGGCCGTCCACCACACCCATCGGCTGTCGCAGGCGATGCTGCCGGCATTGGCGTGGGCCCCGCTAGCGGCGCTGGCCGGATTCGCGGCATACGCGCTGTTAACGGTGATCGCGGTGCGCACGCTGTCATTCGGACTGCGGGAGGGCTACCACCCCGTACGCAGCCGGACCGGGTGGCAGCTGTGGACAACGGAGCGGCTCATGGACGCCGCGCGCAATTACCTGTTCCCGGTGTACGCCAGCATGCTGACACCGATGTGGCTGCGGCTGCTCGGCGCCAAGGTCGGCCACGGCACTGAGATCTCCACCGTTTTGCTCACGCCTAAGTTCGCAGTGATCGAGGACGGCGCCTTTCTGGCCGACGACACGTTGGTGGCGTCGTACGAACTCGGCGGCGGCTGGATCTACGCGGCCAAGACCACGGTCGGCAAGCGCGCGTTCCTGGGCAACTCGGGCATCACCCAACCCGGCCGCCGGGTCCCCGAAGACGGACTGGTCGCGGTGCTGTCGGCCACACCGGCAAAAGCCAAGCGCGGCTCGTCGTGGCTGGGCAGCCCACCGATGCGGCTCCGCCGGCGCCCCGCGGAGGCCGACGCGGCGACTACCTACAGTCCGCCGCTGAGATTGAAGGCGATGCGGGCGGTGGTGGAGACGTTCCGGTTACTGCCGATGATCGTGACGGTCGCGATCGGGCTGGCGGTGCTGGGCGCATTGCAAGCGCTGACAAGGATTTACGGCATCTGGTGGGCGGCGCTCTGCGGTGGGCTGGTATTGCTGGCGGCGGGCGCGATTGCCGGTGGTATCACCGTCGCCGCGAAATGGCTTGTGGTCGGCCGGATTAGGGCCGGCGAGTTTCCGCTGTGGTCGTCGTTCGTGTGGCGCAACGAGGTTGCCGATACATTCGTCGAAACGGTCGCGGCGCCATGGTTCGCCCGCGCGGCCAGCGGGACGCCGGTAATGAACATGTGGCTACGGGCGCTGGGGGCCCGCGTCGGGCGTGGCGCCTGGTGCGAAACCTATTGGCTGCCCGAGGCGGATCTGGTCACGCTCGGCAGGGGCGCCACGGTCAACCGGGGCTGTGTGGTGCAGACACACCTGTTCCACGACCGGATCATGCGGATGGACAGTGTCGTGCTGGAGGCCGGTGCAACCCTTGGCCCGAATTGCGTTGTGCTGCCCGCCGCCCGGCTGGGCTCCGGAGCTACCGTCGGGCCCGCGTCGCTGGTGGTGCGCGGCGACGAAGTGCCGCCATCGACGCGGTGGCAGGGCAATCCGATCAGACCGTGGGAGCCCGGCCGCAAAAAGGCAGCCGGCAAGAAGTCGTCGGAGCGCGGCGACCAGGTCACCGCGGCGTGAAACCCAAGCCCTTGAAAGGCGTTGTGGTCGACGAGTACCTGCCGAAAAACGGCAACCCCGGTTATCGGGTGTCGCGCTACGAGCTGGATCTGGAGTACAAGGTCTCGATCAACCGGCTGTACGGGTCCGCGACTATCACGGCAGTGACGCTGAGCGAGCTGCAGGAGTTCACGCTCGACCTGTCCCCCGCACTGACCGTGTCGAAGGTGTCAGTCAATGGCAAACGCGCCGCCCAGTTCTCCTGTCGCGGCGGTAAATTGCTCATCCGGCTGGCATCGAAATTGTCGGCTGGCGCGGCGCTGTCGATCGTGGTGGGCTACGGTGGCGCACCCACACCACTCCGATCGCTGTGGGGCGATGTCGGTTTCGAGGAATTGGCCGATGGCGTGCTGGTTGCCGGGCAGCCCAATGGCGCCGCGTCGTGGTTCCCGTGCAACGACCATCCCAGCGCGAAGGCCAGCTTTCACATCAGGATCAGCACCGAAAGCCGTTACCGGGTGGTCGCAAACGGCAAGTTGGTCTCGCGGAGGGCGCGGTCCTCGCAGACCGTCTGGACCTACGAACAACCCGAACCAACGTCGACCTACCTGATCACCTTGCAGATCGGCGTGTACGAGATGGCACAGTTGGCGACGACGCCGGTGCCGATACAGGCGGCGTTGCCCGCACGCTTGCGTAGCGACTTCGAGCGCAGCTTCGCCCGCCAACCAGAGATGATGGAGTTGTTCATCGAGCTGTTCGGTCCGTATCCGCTGGAGAACGCGTACACCGTCGTCGTCACCGATGACGTCCTCGAGATACCGCTTGAAGCCCAGGGAATTTCGATCTTCGGCGCCAATCACTGCGATGGGGCCAGCGAAAGGCTGATCGCCCACGAACTGGCGCATCAGTGGTTCGGTAACTCGGTGACCGCGTTCCAATGGCGCGACATCTGGCTGCACGAGGGATTCGCGTGCTACGCGGAGTGGTTGTGGTCCGAAGGCAGTGGCGGGCCCAGCGCCGACGCCCTCGCCCGCCAGCACCACGCACGCCTGCGCCATCAGGCGCAAGACCTGCTGCTCACCGATCCCGGACCGCGCCGGATGTTTGACGACCGCGTGTACAAGCGCGGCGCGCTGACCCTGCACGCGTTGCGCGGGCGGCTCGGCGACGAGAAATTCTTTGCACTGCTTAAGGATTGGACGGTGCGGTATCGCCACGGCACGGCCGTAACCGAGGACTTCACCGATCTGGCTGCCAGCTACTGCGACGAGCCGTTGGGCCCGCTGTGGGACGCGTGGCTGTACTCCACGGACGTGCCCTGACGGGTTGGTCTCCCCCCGAAACATAAACCGCGCGAGCGGTGAGACTTTCGCCGGGTACACCATCCTTCGGTTGCTCGGCCGTGGTGGGATGAGCGAGGTCTACCTGGCGCAGCGCCCCAGATTGCCGCGTCGCGACGCGCTGAAAATCCTGCCAGAGGCGACAACGGCGGATCGCGGGTTCCGGTTGCCCGAGCACTTGACTACGCCCACCGGTGCGGGCTGCTGCATCGCGACGTCAAACCCCTTCCGCGCGCTGCCTTGGAGCAAGCGGACAAGTCGTTGGCGGGTTCCAAGTTGGCCGAATCGAATCAGCAGGAGGGCACTGGAACGACGAGTGTTCTGAAATTTAGCGAGGGTCATTGGCAGGGCAGGCCTACCCTTCTGGCGCCAATGGAGTGCTAAAAAACCAACCAACCGGGCCGCGATGACGAGACCCGCCTTTGGTCATGGGAGCCGCAGCCCGACGGCACGTTGAGAGGCCTTCAGATCGGCACCATCCTCAGCAGTGGATGCGGCACTCAAGGAACGGTGTATCGAACCCCGTTCGTAGCCACGCGTACCGGCGACGTGGCGGCCAGCGTCATCGTGGCGGATCCAGTTCTGTTTACAAATTAGCCAGATCGTCGGGAACGTCGACGGCGTGTTCCCGCAGTGTCTCGAGGGGCACGACCTCGAGCGTGCGCTCGTGAGTAGCCGCCAACACCACCGGGGCTCCGCAACCATCCTGGTGGGCCCGTAGCCAGTTCAGGGCGGTGACGCACCAGCGGTCGCCAGGCAGCAGGCCAGGAAATTGGTATTCGGGGACGGGCGTCAGCAAGTCGTTGCCGATAGAACGCTGATGTTCCAGGAACTCGGCGGTGACTACCGCGCAAATGGTGTGCCGGCCTAAGTCCTCGGGTCCGGTCGAGCAGCAACCATCGCGATAGAAGCCGGTGAGGGGATCAGTGCAGCATGTTTCCAGCTCGCCGCCCAACACATTGCGTTCAGACACATGCTTAGTATCGCGCTCCCAGGCGAGAAGTCTGAATGAACTCTTCCATCCCCGCCGCGGCGTGGCGGCGACACCTGGCGACGGGTGGGTCGCGCGCGACATCATGGTGCTGCGGCTGCGCACTTTGCTGGCGAGGGCGCGCGGCGACGAGGACGGCTATCTAGCCCTCCGGGATCGGTACCGCGCGTGGGCCACATCGCTGGACTTCGACGGACACATGCACTGGGCCGAGGTCATGCCATAAGTGACCCCGTACCGATTCGGCCGTTTGCGAGGTAGGTTACGCGTGTGATCATGACGGGGGCGTTCCTGGCCGAAGCGGCGGCGACGGTAGACAACAAACTCAACGTGCAGGGCGGCGTGCTGTCCCGGTACACGGTCGGCCCCGACCGGTGGGCTCAATTCATACTCGTGGTGCTGACGCGGGCCGATGGCGAGGATTCGGACGCGCGGCGGGTAGCCGTCGAGATCAGGCCCCCCACACTCGAAGAGCCACTCGAGCAAGAGTTCGAAGTACCAGAGGCTTCCATCGGCGAGTTCCCGGGCTTCGCATTCTTCGATCTCACCGTAAAACTCCCATCTGATGGCCGCTGGGTGATCGTAGTGAACGGCGGCACCGACGTGGTCTCACTTCCACTTCAGGTGAGTAGCTGGACACCGCCGGAGCAGTTGGAGCTTTGACCAAACCGCCTTCACGTCAGGGCGGGTAGCACGGTGTCGGTGAGGAGCTGGACCGACTTCCACGCTTCGTCGACCGGCATCCCACCCACCAGCGGGTGCAACACGAGCGGCCCGTAGTCTTCTGCGTCGCGGACTTCCGTGATGAGCTGGTCGGGAGTCAGAAACCGGTACCGCCCTGACGCCTTGACCTCGTCCAGCGTTTGGACCCCGGGCAGGTGCATGAGGGATCGTTCGTCACTTGACCATCCACCGTAAGTGACTGCCTCCCAAAGGATGTAATCGCCGAGCTCTGCCCACGCTCGGTCCGGATCCTCATGCAGGTAGACCATCCCGCGATTGACCGGCCCGGGCATGATGACAAATGGAGTGATGCCGGCCTGGGCGCACAGTTCGCGAAAGTAGGCCTCGATGTCGGGCAGGTGGTCGGCCAGGCTGAGCGGCAGCCCGAAACGCGCCGCGCGGCGCGCCGTGGCACGCGCGCCGCCACCGATGTACAGCGGCGGATGCGGCCGGGTCCGGGTGCCGGCGCAGACTCCCACGTCGGAATCATCGCCCGACCACACGGACAGCATTCGCTCGACCAGGCTGTCCATCAGCTTGCCGCGCTGGCTGAAATCCACTCCGAGCGTTTGGTATTCGACGGTGCGGTAGCCAAGACCCACCGTGGTGTGCAACCGGCCTCGACTCATGTTGTCAACGAGCGCGATGTCTTCGGCCAGCCTGACCGGATTCCACAACGGTCCAAGCGCACAGTCCACGCTGGCGATCAGCCTCTCGGTTCGCGCCAGGAACATCGCCGCAGCCATGATTGGATTGCAGCTCCAGCCATGCCCGGTCGCGTGATGCTCATCGACACTGACCATGGTGATTCCCCGCGACTCACCCCACTGCGCCAATTCGAGCGCAGCCGAAATCAGTTGGCCCTGCGTCCGCGGTTCTCCCTGCGGCGAGGCGAAGTTGAAGCGCAACACCGTCAGCAACATCTGCGGCCTCCGCTCAGGCTTCAGCAGGCACTTGCGACTGCAGGAACGCGGGAAAGTCGGGAAACAGTGCGCGATCGACGATCTCAATGCGGGTTCCGAAGGCGTCGACGTAGTAGGCGAACAGGGCCAGATCCGGTGGTGAGACGTCGGCAGTCGCTTCGAAGGTGAAGCCGTTCGCCTCCAGCATTCGGGCGGATTCGGCGAGATCGTCGACGAAGTAGCCGAGGTGGTGGATGGAGTTGCCGGGCGCCCCCACCCATACAGATCCGGGAACCTCCTGGACCAATTCGACATGCGGACTGTCCAGCGAGTAGACGAACCTCGAGGTGAGCTCGCGGGTCCCGGCCGTCGTGCGGAAGGGCAGCGTATACGTCAGCGGGGTGATCCAGCGATAGCCGGCCAGCGCGCTGAGCCGGGCCATCGCGTCATCGAGGTCGGGCACGATGATGCCGGTGTGGTAGTAGTCCTCGGGCCGNNACTCCCAGAAGTTGGTGCTGTCGGCCAACAGCATTTCGTGCGCTTCCCGCAGTACCGCGCGCGCCGCTCGATGGTCCGCGGGGACCAGCTCGGCCAGGTAGATGGCGTGCAGCGGGCGGCCCGCGCGCAGGTGTGACCGCGCCCGATCCACGAGCGCGTCGGCGCCCGCCAATTCGACCACGTCGGCGGTGACGGCATCGAAGCCGACCGGATAAAGCTCGGTCGTTGACCGGTGGTGGAACCAGCCCGAGTAGTTCTCCCAGACGGCCCGGACGTCCCAGGCGACCTTCCCGTAGCCCTGGCCCACTTCGCATTCCGCGGGCAAGGTGACTTCGCGCATCAGAGTCTGGACGTCCTTGCCGGCATTCATCCCCGCGACAGTCTGATCGTGAATGTACTGGATAGCGTCGCGCAGCCGGATCAACTCGGCATTTATGCGGTCGGCTCCCGTGATCGGTTCAAAGTGGCCGGTCACCAGGAGCTCGGGCTGCAGATTGCGCACCCGTTCGACTGACGCGACAGCGGTCAGAGCGTCTCGATACCGGTCGCCGCGCATGGTGACGAGGTTGGGAATATGGCCAAACGTCGGGCCGAAAGTATTTCCGCACAGACAGATCCGTTCGTCCGGCAGCCATACCACCAGAGAATCGGTGGTCTCCCCGCCGGGCACCGATATCAGCTCCATCCGCCGGCCCCCGACCTGCAAAGTGAGCGTGTCCTCGAAGTCGAGATCGACGCTGGGCACGCTCTGGCCGGCCAGGCGTTTGGTACCCAGGCGCCGTTGAATCGCCTGGATACCGGTTGCCAGGGTGTCTTTGAAGGCAAATGCGCTGCGGCTGGCCCGATACGGGATTAGGCGCTCGTTGTCGTCGCGCCAGGAAGTCCAGTTAGCTTGCGCGACAACCGTTGTATCGGGGTCGCGTACGCTGTCGAGGCCACCGACGTGGTCGACGTGACCCTGCGTGAAGATAATGTAGCGCACCGGCGAGGAGTCAACAGCGTCGAAGTTCGCCCGGTGCACCGGTCCCTCGAAGCCCATCCCGGTGTTGATGATCACCCGGCCCTCGCCGGTGGTTAGCAGGTAGGCGTTCGACAGACCTGGCGAGCACCACAGGCCCGGGGCGATCTGTTCGGCTGTTTCGGCTGCCGCGGGGCGCATCGCGTCGGCACCGGGCCGGCTGCGAAACACCGGTTCGAACTGGTGCGCGTCGGTACTCATCGCTGACGTCTCTTTCATCTTTGTCGCAGATTATTCGGGCCGTACGTCGAACCTGTTGAAGTAGAACGCGAACCGCTCGCGAAGCTCATCTGGCGAGATGCCGAAGTGCCGTTGTAGGTCATAGTTGATGCGACCGTTCTTGCCCCGCGGATTGCTGTCCAGGTATTGCTGGAAACACCCGCGCACCTTCGGTGTCAATTCGACGTCGGCGCGCCGGTAAAGCTCTTCCAGCAGCGGCATTTCGTTGCCATTCAAGTGATGGAAGCTGATGTCGATGCTCTGCTCGGCCGGCACCAGATCACGGTCGCGCACGCAGGCGCTGAGCAGTCGGTGCACGCGATCGCTCCAGTAGTCCAGCAGCCATCCTGGGTCGATACTTTTGCGGCGCAGCCGATCCGAGTAGGCCATCATCGTGATCGTCGACTGGACGACGGCGACGGGATCGCGATGGGTGAAGGCCACCGTCGCGTCGGGGAAGGTCGCCATCAGCGGGCCGAGCTGCTCGCAGTGTTGGGGGCTCTTGAGCACCCAGGTCCGCGGGCCGCGCAGAAATGTCAATGCCTGCAAGACTTTTCTCATGTACGCGTAGTGCCGGTTCTGGTCCAGTCCCAGGTAATAGTCGCGCCAGTCCGGTACCCGCGCATGCCACTCTAAGACGTATCCGGCCAGGTCCAGATCGAGGAGTTCGACTTCCTCCTCGATCGCCTCGGGNNCCCTCGCCGAGCGCCGGTATCGGATCCTGACTCTCCCAGTAGGGCAGTGCACGCCGGCGTGGATCGGCCGCGATGAGGTTCACCAGATGGGTGGTGCCGGAGCGCGGCATCCCGACCACGATGAAGGGCTTCTCGATAGGGATCGACTCGATCTCCGGATAGCGCTTGATGAGGTCGGTCAGCGACAGCCGGTTACGCAGCAGGCGGACCACTCGTTGCCGCAGCGACGAGCGGGCGAGCTGGGTCAGGCCTTCATCGGCTTCGATGGCGGCCACGTGTGCGACCAGGCGCCCTGCGAAGCCGTCGGTGTCGTCCAGGTCGTCTCCCACGCGGGCCGCAGCGATCGCCTCGGCAAGCATCCGATCACTGTCGAATTCGATGTGTTTGGCCTCGGTGAACTGCAGAATCTGGCGCTGAACGTCGGTGAGTTCGGGCGATGTCAGATCGTCGAAAGCGATCTCAGTAGCGTCAGGGGCGGCTGAAGCCATGCAGCCGCCTCCTCGACATTTATTGCGTCGAATGTACCGTTAGGCAGCCGGCCGACACAGGGGGTTACTCAAAACAATGACGACGCCGAACCAACCCGGCAATCCGTCTGAAGAGCCACCCTGGGGCGGACAGCCCCAGGGCTACGGACCACCTCAGAATCCGCAGGCTCCACCGCCGCCGGGATACCCGGCCCAACCGGGTTACCAGCATGCGGTCCCCTACCCCGGCAATCCCGCTTATCCGTATCCTGGCTATCCCACCTCGGGGTACGGACCCACCCCGGGCTACGGAGTGGATCCCCAAGCACCATATGGGCGCGATCCCGTCACGGGGAGACCTCTCTCGGATAAGTCCGCCGTGGCCGCCGGATTTCTCCAGCTATTTTTTGGCTTCTTCGGCATCGGCCGCTTCTACATCGGGTCGAACACCATTGGTGCTCTGCAGCTGGGCCTCGGTCTTTTCGGATTCTTCTTCAGCTGGGCGCTCGTCGGCATTCCGTTCCTGTTCGGTGTCGGGGTATGGGCCTTGATTGACGCGATCATGATCTTTACCGGCAGCGTTCCGGACAATTACGGCCGAAAGCTGCGCTAGAACGCCGCAACGCGGCAGGCGCCAAAAGAGCCCCGGAACGTTGGGTTGCGACCCGGTCTCGGATCCATACCTATTGGTGAATCGCTGATCACAACAGCCCCTCGAGTCACTATCGTCACATGTGCCAGCTACCGGCGTCAATGCGGCGGTTCCTCGAAAGGTGTTACATGTCGGCGATTTTTCGAAGCGCTTCGCTAGCGGTGGCGTCAGCGGCCGCTGTCGCATTCATCGCCGCGATGGGCCTCGCGCCATCCGCGAACGCGACGCCGTGCAACGCGGCCGATGCCAACGTCGATCCGCCCGCTGCTCCTCGCGACATGCCCGCACCCCAGCCGGTCGTCCAACCACCGACTGGACGTCGGCCAACGCATACGAATGACCAGGCGCCGCTACCCAAATTGGGGCCGCTGATCGCTTCTTTGCTCAAGCCGGCTTCCCCGGGTACGCAGTATTCCGCTCCACTGCAAAATCAAGCGGCGATAGTTCCGCCTGGACCCAATCCACCCGCCCCGGGTAACCCAAAGCCGCCCAACGCTGCCAAGTTGCAGCCCAACGCAGCTCCTGTTCAGCCGAAGCCGGCACCGCAGCCGGCAGCGGATCCGGCAGACCCACCGCCCTCGATCGCGGGCGCGCCGACATCGCTCGTCGACTGGGTGACCGGACCGAACGGCCCGAACAGAACCCTGCAACGTTTCGGCATCTCGGGGACTGACCTCGGGATCCCCTGGGACAACGGTGATCCCGCCAACCACCAGATACTGATGGCTTTTGGTGACACCTTCGGATATTGCAAGGTTCACGGCCAGGAATGGCGTTACAACACGCTGTTCCGCAGCTCAGACCATGACCTGTCGCACGGAATCCACATCGCGGACGGCATGCCCAACGACAATTACTCGGGCTCACCAGTGTGGGCCAACCACCTCTCCAAGCAGGTCGTCAACACCATCCACAAGGCTGCGCACGAGACGGGAATCATTCCGACCGCCGCCACCTCCATCGGCAGAGTCCAATACATGAGTTACATGTCGATCAGGCAATGGGGCCGCGACGGCGAATGGTCGACGAACTACTCGGCGATCGCGCGGTCCAACGACAATGGCCAGAACTGGGGCATCTTCCCCGGCTCTATACGTACGGCCTCGGCGGACGCCGTCCCAGGAGCCGGGTTCACTCCGGGGAATGAGAACTTCCAGATGGCGGCGTTCATGCCGGGGAACGACGGGTATATGTACTCGTTCGGAACTCCGTCCGGCCGCAGCGGAGCGGCCTTTCTGTCCCGAGTTCCCCAGGGCGCTCTGCCGGACCTGACCAAATACCAATACTGGAACGGTGACAGAGACGGGCACTGGGTGCCGAACAATCCTGCGGCCGCGACGCCGATTTTCCCCGGTCCCGTGGGCGAAATGTCAGCCCAGTACAACACCTATCTCAAGCAATACCTGGTGCTGTACACCAACGGCGGCAGCAACGACGTCGTGGCACGGACTGCGCCGACTCCGCAGGGACCATGGAGTCCCGAACAACCGCTCGTGTCCTCATTCCAGATGCCCGGTGGCATCTACGCGCCGATGATCCATCCCTGGTCGTCGGGCAAAGACCTGTACTTCAATCTGTCGCTGTGGTCGGCGTACGACGTGATGTTGATGCACACCGTGCTGCCGTAGACGGCTGCTCGGTTGACCACCGAGTGCGTTGAGAACTGCTTGATGACAACGGGATAACAATTCATAACGACAGCCAATTGCGCAGCGGTATGCAGCGCCTGGGAAAATATTGTCACTTAGTGCACCGTCGAACGGCCCTGAAGCTACCGCTGCTGATGGCAGTGGGCGCGACCCTGGCCCAAACCCCCCGCGCCGCTGCAGAGCCGGGCCGGTGGTCGCCTGACCGCGCGAACCGCTGGTATCAAGCGCAGGGCTGGCTCGTCGGCGCCAACTACGTCACATCGAACGCCATCAATCAGCTCGAGATGTTTCAGCCGGCAACGTATGACCCACAACGCATCGACAGGGAACTGGGCGCAGCCCGATCGCACGGGTTCAACACGATGCGGGTCTTCCTGCACGATCAGCTGTGGGCCCAGGATCGACAGGGCTTCCAAAACCGTCTCGCCCAGTTTGTCGGCATCGCGGCGAACCGCGGCATCAAACCGCTCTTCGTCTTGTTTGACTCCTGTTGGGACCCGTTCCCCAGACTCGGTCCTCAGCGCGCGCCAAGACTTGGCGTGCACAACTCCGGTTGGGTGCAAAGCCCGGGCGCTGAACACCTCGGCGACCCCCGCTACAGCGGCATACTGCAAGACTATGTCACGGGAGTGTTGACCCAATTCCGCAACGACGACCGCGTTTTGGGTTGGGACCTATGGAATGAACCCGACAATCCCGCGCGCGTGTATCGCAGTGTGGAGCGCAAAGACAAGCAGCAGCTTGTCGCGGAGCTGCTTCCCCAAGTGTTCCGGTGGGCGCGTGCAGTCGATCCTGCTCAACCGTTGACCAGCGGTGTCTGGAATGGAAATTGGGGAGACCCAGGCAGTCGCAGTGCTATCAGTGGGATTCAGCTGGATAACGCCGACGTCATCACCTTCCATTCTTATGGCGCCCCGGCCGACTTCGAAGCCCGGATCGCAGAACTTGCTCCGCTGGGTCGGCCGATCGTCTGCACCGAATACCTGGCTCGGCCTCGCGGCAGTTCCGTGGAGGGAGTTCTGCCAATTGCCAAGCGGCACAATGTCGGAGCATTTAACTGGGGTTTGGTGGCTGGCAAGACGCAGACGTACCTGCCGTGGGATTCGTGGGATCACCCGTACACAACGCCTCCGAAGGTNNTGACCGCGGGGCAGGCCCAGGCTTGAAGATTGGGATCGAGAAATGCAACCGCCACCGCGGTACCACCTGTGGTGGTACTTCTGGAGCGTGCCCGCGAGCTGCATGACCATGGCGGAGAAGTCGGTTTCCCGGGTGGTGGATGGGAACCTGGCGACGCCAGCCCGGTCGCGACCGCACTGCGCGAAGTACAAGAAGAAATCGGGGTAGACCCAGCCGGAATTGACCCCCTGATCGTGTTGCCTCGCCTGACGATTCGCGCCTCGGGTTTTGAAGTCACGGCCGTTGTCGGCCATTGGCGCGAGCCCAGCCCTATCGGCCCGGCCGACCCCGCCGAGACGCATCGCGTGCTCACTGTCAATTTGCGCCAGCTAGCGCAGCCGAACCGCTGGAGCACGTTGACTGTCCCCGGCTGGAGCGGACCCAACTTCTTGCTCGACGATGCGACGGTCGTCTGGGGCTACACCGCAGAGCTGCTGGCCTTCATGCGCTCCGCTATCTGACTACTCATCAAGTCGTATCTCAGGGGATCAGGATGTAGCGCATCCCCGGGAGATCCTCGGCGGTGCGTGTGTCGAATCCGCCGAAGCCCGTAGTGCGGTATCCGTTGTCGGCGGTGGCCCCGGGGCCGTTGTTCATTTCGGTGATGGTTATCTCCCTGCCGTTGACGGCGTCGACCCAGGCAACGTGTCCAACGCCCCCGGCGAGCGCGCTGCTGAAGACGGCGATTGAGTGCGGCTGCGCATCGCCCACTACCGTCCAACCTGCCGCTTCGGCTTGGTTAGCCCAGTTTCCGGCTTCTCCGGTGAGCGCTTTGATGTAGTACCCGGTGTGGTCGTGTATCAGTTCTTGCGCACCCCAAGTGCAGTAGCCCGCGTAATCGCGAAGTGGGTTGTGGTCGGTCGTGGGGCCTGAGATCAGGTCCGCTACCTCATCCGCGTCGGCAGGTGCCGTAGCCAGTGCTGCTCCCAGCGAGAGTGCGCTGCTCACGGCGACGGCGGCCACAATTCCGTTGGTCTTCATTCACCTCCCCTGCCCGAGGTTCCCTTGTTTACCCTTCTGTTATCGCCAGGGGACCAGAATTCGTTTCACAACGAGTGGGGAACGGGGCGTTTTCAGCCGGCGGAGACGATGTCGTTGGTTCCGGTCGTACTGATTCTCGGTGAGCCCGAGTGGTAGATCATCGCATTGTCGTCACCGAAAGCACTGATGGTGTCGGCGCTGTCGACGGTGACATGATTTGCGCTACCAAACACCTCAAGCCTGCGACAGTGGCCGGTGATCGTGTATTTGTTGTTGTCGCCGTCGAGCTTCAGGTCTCCGTCGTTGCACGCGATCGTGTCCGTCGCACCGCTATTTTCCATGATCAGGTTTCCCTGCACGGTGGTCGGGCCGAACGGACTCTCGAAGTCGATTCCCCCAGCCTTGAGGAAAACGCCGATCAGCACGATCGCCACCACGCACGCCAATATCAGCATCGCGGCCCTGCGGCGTGGGTTGAAGCTTCGCGGCCCGAAACCGCCGCCGGGCGGTTGAGGCGACGCGGGGAAGGGCTCTGCCTCCGGCGTCTGGCTGACCCCGCGTTCGAGGTCGCGGATGTACTGCTCAGGGTCGTCCGCGTCCATCACCTAATGATCCCACGCATCGGCGACTGTTACGCCGGCTAGCCGGCGTTGCGACGCCTGCGCTGGGCGGCGAAAAAGTCGGCCCAGGAGCGCACCTCGGGGTGCTGCTTGAGCAACACGCGCCGCTGCCGTACGGTCATGCCGCCCCAAACACCCCAGTCCATCTGGTTGTCGAGCGCGTCGGCGAGGCAGTCGGCCATCACGGGACAGTTCCGGCAAATGTTGGCCGCTTTCCGCTGCGCCGCTCCACCAACGAACAGTTCGTCGGGATCGACGGAACGACATTTCGCCTGCGACACCCATGCGATGCGTTGGTCGGGCATTCCGCAGTTGTTGTCGGTGTTTGCATCCATTTTGCATACTCCTGTGCGCGGTGGAAGACCCACCTGCGTACGGGGCCTTCGATCCTTCTGCCGGCGTTCGCCAGCCTGCTAATGACTATTCCGGCGCGGACCAGCGGTGTCTGTCCGTCGACCAGTCAGTACGCGGGATGAATCGCGCGTCCCCCGATTGGGGGAACGGCGGCAGGCGCTGTGCGACACTAACCGGCATGACCGGCGCGGACGCGACCGAAAAAGTGCGCGTGGTAGTGGGCGAAGATCACCCGCTGTTCCGCGACGGACTCGTGCGCGCGCTCACGTCGAGCGGCGTCGTGGACGTCGTCGCTGAGGCCGGTGACGGCATTGCTGCCTTGGCCCTGATCAAAACCCATCTGCCGCAAGTCGCGCTGCTGGATTACCGGATGCCCGGGATGGACGGTGCAAAGGTTGCCGCCGAGGTACGCCGTGATGACCTGCCGACACGGGTGTTGCTGCTGTCGGCACACGACGAGTCGGCGATCGTCTTCCACGCCTTGGCGGAGGGTGCCGCGGGATTCCTGCCCAAAGAATCGACGAAGACCGAGATCGTGAAAGGCGTGCTGGACTGCGCTAACGGCCGAGACGTCGTGTCGGCGGCCCTTGCCGCCGGTTTGGCGGGCGAGATCCGCCGCCGCGGCGAAGACCCGACACCGGTGCTCAGCCCCCGCGAGCGCGAGGTGCTGAATTTCATCGCCCTTGGACACAGCATCCCCGCGATCGCCGCGGAACTGTACCTGGCGCCGTCCACCGTCAAGACCCACGTACAACGGTTGTACGAGAAACTCGGCGTCGGCGACCGCGCCGCGGCCGTGGCGGCCGCGATGCGGCGCGGGCTGCTCGAATAGCATGGCCCGCCCGCTAGCTCGAATGGTCGACTTCATTGCGGCCGAACCCGTCCGCTTGTCGGCGTTTCTGCGCCTGCCGCTGATCGGTTTGATCGTCTTGTTGGTCTCAGTGTGGGAGGTTGAGCACTGGTTGCCGTGGGCTTACGCGGCGATACTCGGCGCCTACAGCGTCGCCGCATTGGTGTGGGTGGTGGTGGTGCTGCGCGGCCCGGTGCCGCCGTGGGCCGGCTGGGTCTCGACGGCTATCGACGTGTTCACCGTGGTGGCGCTCTGTGTGGTGTCAGGTGGCGCCACCGTGGCGTTGCTGCCGGTGTTCTTCCTGCTGCCGATTTCGGTGGCGTTCCAGGACCGCCCGACGCTGGCGGCCGCCGTCGGAATCTTCACCGCTGTCGGGTATCTCGGCGTGTGGATCGTGTACTCCAAGCGCGACGACACGGTCGAGCTGCCGAGCGTGGTCTACACCCATTTCGGATTGCTGCTGTGGTTGGCGGCCGCGATGACCGCCATGTGTTATTTCCTGACTCGCGCCGCAGCGCGCGTGGCGGCATTGCTCGACATGCGCCGCACACTCGTTTCGGAGTCCATGCGGGCCGACGAGCGCCACTCCCGAGTGTTGGCCGAGCAGCTGCACGACGGGCCGCTGCAGGATCTGCTGGCGGCGCGACTCGAACTCGACGAAATCCGCGAACGGCATAACGATCCGGGGCTGGACGCCGTCTACCAGGCAGTACAGGACACGGCAACCAGGTTGCGCAGCGCCGTCACCGCATTGCACCCCCAGGTACTCACCGAAGTGGGTCTCACGGCCGCGCTGCGTCAGCTGGTTCGCGACTATGAGCACCGAGGGAACTTCGCCATCGAAGCCGATCTTGAAGAGGTCGGCCGGCCGCGGTCACAGTCCCTGTTGTACCGGGCGGCCCGCGAATTGCTCGCCAATGCCAACAAGCATTCGCAGGCAAACACCGTGCGGGTCGGCCTCACACGAGCGGCCGACGCCATAACGCTGAGCGTCGTCGACGACGGAATCGGGTTCGATCCGGCCATCCTGAATCGATGTGTGGCCCAAGGGCACATCGGACTCTCGTCGCTGGCGGTCCGTATTGACGCGATGGGCGGATCGATGAAGCTGAACTCGACGATCGGTGGCGGTACGCGGGCATCGGTGACCACGCCCGCCGGCGCCGACTGACGCGTTGGATCCGATGATCGGGCAGGCCCGCCAGGCATGTGTTCTGCTTCACAATCCCGCGAACGTGTATTGCGCGATCGCCGACTCTTTCCCTTGCTCTGCAAAGGATCTCGCCCGCTGCCGCCTCAACAGCGTGCCGATGTTCGCACTACCTCGCTCTCGAGCGGCGTCACGCGGGCAACGATTTGGCGGGGCACCTCTGGCGCGGAAGGCAACGGGGTGCGAAAATCTCGTTATGCAGGAGAGCGATCCAGCCCAGGCCGCGCAGTTGGTCCGCGCGCTATGCGATCAATTGCGCGAGATGACCGCCCAGTTGGCTTGGGCCGATGCCCGCAATGTCCCCGGCCCGAACGGCCACGCAACACGGCTAGACGCGGCCGCACTGCGACGAGACATCGCAGAGGCACAGATGCACATCGATCGGTTGCAGCGCCGCTATCGGCTCGGCGAAGAGCGGCTACAGCAGCGTCCCAACGGAGTGCAGCNNAAAGCCTCTCACCTGCGGAAACAGGCGGGAAACTTTGGCGGTGGCGGAGGGATTTGAACCCTCGGACGGTTTTGCCGTCACACGCTTTCGAGGCGTGCTCCTTAGGCCGCTCGGACACGCCACCGCCGAGCAGCTTACCCACCAACCGCGGCTCACCCCAATCGCTGGCGAGCGAAGAAGATCTCCAGCGGTGCGGCACACTCCGCAGCGAGCACACCACCGCGTACCGCGGGCCGATGGTTGAGCCGACGGTCGCGCACCACGTCCCACAGCGATCCGACGGCTCCGGTTTTGGGTTCCCAGGCGCCGAACACCAGCCGCGCGATGCGCGCCATCACCAGGGCACCCGCGCACATGGTGCAGGGCTCGACGGTGACCGCCAGAGTGGCCCCTTCCAGTCGCCAGCCGTCGCCCAGCACGCCGGCCGCCGCCCGCATCGCCAGAATCTCGGCGTGCGCCGTGGGATCGCCCAGTGCCTCGCGGGCATTCGCGGCCCTCGCGAGTTCGGTTCCGTCGGCGCCGATGACCACCGCACCGATCGGTACGTCGCGAGGACCCGCCGTGGCAGCAACCGTCAGCGCGGCACGGATCAGCTCTTCGTCGGGGGTCACCGACCGAGGCGGTCGATCACTGCCGATAGCTCGTCGGCGAAGCCCATCTCCCTGGCGATACGGCCCAGCTGCTCGTCGGCGTACAGGTCGTTCTGATCGAGGATCACGCCAAGCACCGCCTCGGGCAGCCCGATGTCGGACAGCAACCCGAGGTCGCCTTCCTCGAACGGTTCGGCATCCTCAAGGTCCTCGGGATCGATGTCGGCGTCCAGCTTGTCGAGCACTTCGGCGGCGATGTCGTAGTCGAGCGCGGCGGTCGCGTCCGACAGCAGCAGCCGGGTCCCGGAAGGCGCCGGGCGCACGATGACGAAGAACTCATCGTCGACGTCTATCAGGCCGAAGACAGCCCCTGCGCTGCGCAGTTCACGCAGCTCCGTCTCGGCGGCCGACAGGCTCGTCAGGGACTTGGAAGCCAACACGGAACAGCGCCATTGGCCCTCTTCGCGCACCACAGCAACCCCGAAGCCATCCGGCAAGTCGGCGGACGGGCCCGGCGCTGCGGCCCGTTGTGCTCCCATGGGCGATTACGGTAGTCGCTGTTGAGGCCCGCTGACCAGATACGTCCAGACAATTGCGGAGGAACCGGGGCATCCGGAGTCACCGCCGGCGGACGAACTGTGCCAACCTTGAACCGTGGCAGGGACGGCATCGGGGACAGCTGCGGCGACACCGGTATGCGTGCTCGGGCTGGGACTGATCGGCGGGTCGATCATGCGGGCCACGGCGGCAGCCGGCCGCCAGGTGTTCGGCTACAACCGGTCGGTGGAGGGCGCGCACGGCGCCCGAAGCGACGGCTTTGACGCCACGACCGACCTCACCGACGCGCTGACCCGTGCCAACGACAGCAACGCCTTGATCGTGCTGGCCGTGCCGATGCCGGCATTGCCGGCCATGCTCGCCCACATTCGCGAATTGGCCCCTGCCTGTCCGCTGACCGATGTCACCAGCGTCAAGGGCGCTGTGCTCGACGCGGTCACCGCCGCCGGCCTGCGGAAACGCTTCGTCGGCGGTCACCCGATGACCGGCACGGAGCAGTCGGGGTGGGTGGCCGGCCAGGCCGGCTTGTTCCTCAGGACCCCATGGGTGATCAGCGTGGACGACGGTGTGGACCCCACAGTGTGGTCGATGGTGATGAATTTGGCACTGGATTGTGGCGCGCTGGTGGTGCCCGCCAAATCCGATGAGCACGACGCCGCGGCGGCCGCCATCTCACATCTGCCGCACCTGCTCGCCGAGGCTCTGGCCGTCACGGCCGCCGAGGTCCCGCTGGCCTTCGCGCTGGCAGCCGGATCATTTCGCGATGGCACCAGGGTGGCTGCCAGCCCACCGGATCTGGTGCGCGCGATGTGCGAAGGCAACTCGGGCCAACTGCTGCCGGCCGTCGACCAGGTCATCGCGCTGCTCAGCCGTGCCCGCGAGTCGCTGGGTGGGCGAAACTCAGTGGCCGAGCTCGTCGAGGCGGGTCACGCCGCGCGTANNGGTGATTAGATCCGCTTTGCCAATCCGGGATAGTCCAGGATGAACCCGTCGGAGTCGACACTCAACGTGGTGTCGGCCACCGGGGAACGCAATTTGATTCCCTCGAGACCTCCCAGGCTGCTGTAACTCACGGTGGCCGCGCTGACGGTCATCTCGGGCACATTCACGTACACCATCGGCAGCGTGATCGAGTCCGCACGTTCTTGCAGCCCGAGGCGGCGAATCGGCAATGCATTGAAGAAAGGGCTCAACACCACATCAACATCAAGAGCGCCGTCGTAGGCTTCGCGCCTCTCCCCCTGGTGGTCGGTCACCATCCACATGTTCTCCTCGTCGCGGGCGAGGGCAAGCTGACGTTCCCGCTCGGCCAACGTGACGGTGAGCCCGAACCGCTTGGTCGCGCCACTCTCGTCGGTCTGCATTTCGTAGAATGCGCCGAACGCAGGATTGGTTGCGGTGGCGGTGGCGACGATACGGCCGTTGGCCTTGATTCGTTTGCCGGACAACTGCACTCGCACCGATTCCATGCGGGAGACGTCCTGTGCGCGCCAAGTCAACATCGCCGGCCAGTTGTGCCGGGCCGGATCAGAGGGGGCTTCATTCACTCTTCTACCGTAGTCGGGTCCGCTGGACGCCGGTGGCTTTGCCGGTAACCGCTGTCGGTAACTGCGTCCGCCGGATCTCAGCGACCGACGAACTTGCGCAGCCGGCCGGTGCCCGGCAAGGCCACCCACACCGCAAACGCCAGCAAGCCGTCGAGGATCAACGCCAACGCTGCCACCGCCAGCGCACCGACCAGAGCGAGCTGGAATTCGCGCTCCTTGATCCCGTCGATCAGGTACCGGCCCAGACCCCCCAGGCTGGCATAGGCCGCCACCGTTGCGGTGGCGACTATCTGAAGCGTCGCGTTGCGTAGCCCGCCCAGTATCAACGGCATCGCATTTGGAATCTCGACACGCAGCAGCACCTGGGACTCGGTCATACCCATCGCGCGGGCCGCATCGACCACCAGCGGCTCGACGTTGGCGATGCCCGCATAGGTCCCAGCCAGCATGGAAGGGATGCCCAGCAGCATCAGGGCAAACAGCGGGGGGCCCAAACGCAGCCCAAACAGCAGCACCCCCAGCAGCAGCACGCCCAGCGTCGGCAGCGCGCGTAACACGTTGACCAAGCCGACCACCAGCAACGTCCCGCGGCCGGTGTGTCCAATGATTAGTCCCAACGGGATGGCCACCAGCGCTGACGCCCCCACCGCAACCCCGGTGTACTCCAGATGCTCCAAAATGCGCGTGGCCAACCCGACGGGGCCGGTCCAGTTGCCGGCGGTCAATAGGTAGGCCACCGCCTGTTCAACGAAGTTCATCGCGCGCCACCCACTATCGGGGACACCATCAGGCGCCGGTTGGGGTGCGTAGCGCGTTCCCAGGGCGTGGCCAGCCAGCCGGTCAGGACGATCAGCATGTCGATAACGAACGCAAGGAACAACACGGCGATGATGCCGCCGACGATCTGGTCGCTCTTGTTTGTCTGATACCCGGCGGTGAACCAGGTCCCCAAGCCACCGATACCAATCACGGAGCCCACCGATACCATCGCGATATTGGTCACCATGACTACCCGTAGCCCCGCGGTCATCACCGGAATAGACAGCGGTAGCTCGACTTTGAGAATTCGTTTGATCGGCGAGTAGCCCATCGCAGTGGCGGCGTCGTGCACTTGAACCGGCACCGCGTCCAGCGCCTCGAGCACCGCTCGCACCAGCAACGCCGCCGTGTAGGCGGTGAGTGCGACCACGACGTTGGCCTCGTCGAGGATTCGGGTTCCGATGATCATCGGCAAGACCACGAACAACGCCAGCGACGGGATGGTGAAAACGAGACTGGCGGCGGCCGTCGTCAGCCGCCGGGCCAGGGGGGCGCGCTGCACAGCCACGCCCAACGGCANNGATCCCGTTCAGGCCCGCCGCCGGGCTTCCACCACGGCCAGCACGTCGGTGGCGAGTATGCCGCCGACGACCTTGCCTTCGTGGTCGACGGCGATTCCCATCGACGACGGCGATGACAATGCCGCGTCCAGCGCCTGGCTGAGATTGCCGCCCGGCCGGAACTGCGCACCGACGGCACTGAGGCTGTCGGACAACGACGCCCCACCTCGATGGCGCCGCAGGCTGTCGGCGTCGATCCACCCCAACGGCACGCCGTCGTCGTCGACCACCAGCGTCCAGCGGTCCAGAACTCGGACGCTCTGCGTCCCGGACAGACTGCTCGCAGCGATCCGCTCCATGTCGTGCATCGGCAGCCCGGACCCGTCGATGAGCTGTAACCACCGATAGCCACGGCCGAGCCCGATGAACTTCGCCACGAAATTGTTGGCCGGACGCGACAGTAGCCGCGCGGGTTCGTCGTACTGCTGTA
>PLSK01000131.1 GCA_003165155.1 Mycobacterium sp.
CCCATACCGCGTTGGTCAACGCGTCGATGGAGACCGGCCGATTGCGGTTGATCACCAGCATGGCCAAAACCGCGCGCTGTTTCGGCGCGCCCAACGGCATCTGGGTGCCGTCGACCGTCATCGCCAACGGTCCCAGTACGCCGAACCTGAGGTTGTCTATGGCCACAGCTCCTANNATGAGCAATCGGCGCCGAGGCTCGCGCGGCGACACGCCCTTCCACAGGGTCTCAGGGGCGTCGCTTACGATCGACCCTCGTGCCCCACGACGGTAATCAGCGATCGCAGCGGATCCCGCGGCTGATCGCCGTCGTCGCCGGGTTGGTGGGCCTGCTGCTGTGTGTCGTTGTCCCGTTGCTTCCGGTGAAGCAGACCACCGCGACCGTCCTATGGCCACAAGGTACCTCTGACGGTCCCGCCGGGCATGTCACCCAGATCACCGCCCCGCTGGTGTCCGGCGCGCCGCGCGCGCTCGACATCTCCATCCCCTGCTCGGCGATCGCCACCTTGCCCGCCGCAGGCGGATTGGTGGTCTCGACTCTGCCAAGCGGCGGGGTGGATACCGGCAAAAACGGACTCTTCGTGCGCGCCGACAAAGACGTGATCGTGGTGGCGTTCCGGGACACCGTGGCCGCGGTGGCACAGCGCTCGGCGGTGGCCGCGGGCGCCTGCAGCAGGCTGCACACCTGGGCCGACGCAGGTGGTGCGGGCGCGGAATTTGTCGGCATACCCGGTGCCGCCGGTACCCTGCCCGCCGAGAAGAAACCCCAGGTTGGGGGAATCTTTACGGACCTGAAGGTGCCCGCACAACCCAGCCTGTCGGCCCGCATCGACATCGACACCCGGTTCATTACGGCGCCCAGCCCGATCAAGAAGATCGTGATGGTCCTGGCTGCGCTGGCGGTCTTGGTCGCCATCCTCAGCTTGGCCGCGCTGGATCGCCACAGCCGGGGCGCTGACGATTTCAGGCTGGTCGACTGGCGTTCCCCCATGGCCTGGCTCGCCCGGTACCGCCCCAGCGGCCGCGCGGTCGGGGCGACCGGGAAAACGACGTGGCGGCACGTCGGCATCTCCACCTGGCTGGCAGACGCCGGAGTAATCGGAACGCTGCTGCTCTGGCACGTTATCGGTGCCACCTCGTCGGACGACGGCTACAACCTGACCATCGCGCGGGTAGCACCGAAAGCCGGCTACGTGGCCAACTACTACCGGTACTTCGGGACGACCGAGGCACCGTTCGACTGGTATCTCGCGGTGCTGGCCAAATTGGCATCGGTGAGCACCGCGGGCGTGTGGATGCGACTGCCGGCCACGCTGGCCGGAATTGCGTGCTGGCTCATCATCGGCCATTGGGTGCTGCAGCGACTGGGACCCGGAAAGGGTGGCCTGGCGGCCAGCCGGGTGGCCGTGTTCACCGCGGGTGCGGTTTTCCTGGCCGCCTGGCTGCCGTTCAACAACGGCCTGCGGCCTGAGCCGCTGATCGCCCTTGGGGTGCTCGTCACCTGGATGCTGGTGGAGCGCGCGATCGCGCTGCAGCGGTTGGCTCCCGCCGCGGTCGCGATCGTGGTCGCGATCCTCACGGCGACGCTGGCTCCGCAGGGGTTGATCGCCATCGCCGCGCTGCTGACCGGGGCTCGTGCCATCGCCCAGACGATCCGTCGGCGCCGGCCGACCGACGGGTTGCTTGCCCCGCTCGCGGTGCTGGCGGCGTCGTTGGCGCTGATCACCGTGGTGGTGTTCCGCAGCCAAACGCTGGCCGCCGTGGCCGAGTCGACACGCATCAAATACAAGGTCGGGCCCACGATCGCCTGGTACCAAGACTGGCTGCGCTATTACTTCCTTACCGTGGAGTCGAACCCGGACGGGTCGATGTCGCGGCGATTCGCGGTGCTGGTGCTGCTGTTGTGCCTGTTCGGAATGCTGGTCATCCTGCTCCGCCGCGGCCGGGTCCCCGGGTTGGCCAGCGGCCCGGCGTGGCGATTGCTCGGCACCACCGCGATCGGCCTACTGCTCCTGACGTTCACGCCCACGAAGTGGGCGATTCAGTTCGGTGCGTTCGCCGGGCTGGCCGGTGCCCTCGGTGCGGTCACCGCGTTCGCCTGCGCCCGGATCGGCCTGCACAACCGCCGCAACCTGACGCTGTACGTGACGGCTCTGCTGTTCGTGCTGGCGGTTGCCACGTCCGGCATCAACGGCTGGTTCTACGTCGGCAACTACGGGGTGCCATGGTTCGACATCCAACCCGTCATCGCCAGCCATCCGGTGACGTCGATGTTCCTGACACTGTCGATCATCACCGGACTGCTGGCCGCCTGGCAGCACTTCCGCATGGACTACGCCGGCCACACCGAAGTCAAGGACAGCCGGCGGAACCGCGTCCTCGCATCGACCCCACTGCTGGTGGTCGCGACGATCATGGTGCTCGGCGACGTCGGCTCCCTGGCCAAAGGCGCCGTGGGCCGCTACCCGCTGTACACCACCGCGAAGGCCAACCTGGCAGCACTCAGTTCCGGACTGTCATCCACCAGCTGCGCGATGGCCGATGACATACTGACCGAGCCCGACCCCAATGCCGGCCTGCTGCAGCCGGTGCCGGGACAGACCTTTGGCCCAGACGGCCCGCTCGGCGGGATCAACCCGGTCGGCTTCAAACCCGAAGGGGTCGGCGACGACCTGAGGTCGTACCCGGTGGTGACCAAACCGGGGGTGGTGAATTCCGACGCGTCACCCAACAAGCCCAACGCCGCCATGAGTGATTCCGCGGGCACGGCCGGCGGGAAGGGCCCCCTCGGGGTGAACGGGTCGCACGCGGCACTACCCTTCGGCCTCGATCCGGCCCGCACACCGGTGATCGGCAGCTACGGCGAGAACTCGCTGGCCGCTACCGCAACGTCGGCCTGGTATCAGCTGCCGGCACGCACAGGCGACCGGCCGCTGGTGGTGGTCTCGGCCGCCGGTGCCATCTGGTCGTACAAAGAGGATGGCACCTTTACCTACGGGCAGTCGCTGAAGTTGCAGTGGGGCGTCGCTCGCCCCGACGGCACCACCCAGCCGCTCACGGAGGTGACGCCGATCGACATCGGGCCAGAGCCGGCGTGGCGCAATCTGCGGTTCCCGCTGACCTGGGCGCCCCCGGAGGCCAATGTGGCGCGCGTCGTCGCGTACGACCCGAACCTGAGTTCCGAGCAATGGTTCGCGTTTACGCCGCCGCGGGCCCCGGTGCTGCAGACCCTGCAGCAGCTAATGGGTTCACGGACACCGGTGCTGATGGACATCGCGACCGCCGCAAACTTCCCCTGCCAGCGGCCGTTCTCCGAACACCTCGGCGTTGCCGAACTTCCGCAATACCGCATCCTGCCCGACCACAAACAGACGGCGGCGTCATCGAACGGCTGGCAGGCCAGCGAGGCCGGCGGTCCGTTCCTGTTCACCCAGGCGATGCTGCGCACCTCGACGATCTCGACGTACCTGCGTGGCGACTGGTATCGCGACTGGGGATCGATCGAGGAGTACCACCCGTTGGTGCCGGCCAGTGATGCACCGGTTGCCGCTATCGAACAGGGTGTGATCACCGTGCCCGGCTGGAGCCGGCAGGGACCGATTCGGGCCCTCCCATGAGCCCCCCCACGAGCAATGTGCGTGCCACCCGCTGGGTCGCGACGATCGCCGGGCTGATCGGTTTTGTCTTATCGGTCGCGACGCCGCTGCTGCCCGTCGTGCAGACCACCGCGACACTGAACTGGCCGCAAAACGGCGAATTGAACAGCGTGACAGCGCCATTGATCTCGCTGACGCCCGTCGATGTGACGGCAACCGTGCCGTGCTCTCTGGTGCACGCCCTGCCACCCGAGGGCGGGATCGTGCTGAGTACGGCACCCAAGAAGGGCAAGGACGCCGCGCTGAACGCGCTGTTCGTCGTCGCCAGCAGCCAGCGCGTCGTCGTCACCGACCGCAATGTGGTGCTCGCCAGCGCGCCCCGGGATCAGGTGTCTTCCCCGCAATGCCAGCGCATCGAGATCACCTCCACACAGGCCGGCGCCTTCGCCACCTTCGTCGGGTTGACCGACCCAGCGGGCAAGCCTGTGCGTGGGGGATTCCCCGATCCCAACCTGCGACCCCAGATCGTCGGGGTGTTCACCGATCTGACCGGTCCCGCGCCGGGCGGACTGCGGCTTTCGGCGACCATCGATACTCGGTTCTCCACTACCCCGACGACACTGAAACTGCTTGCGATGGTGCTGGCGGTGGTGTCCACCATCGTCGCGCTGGTCGCGCTGTGGCGCCTGGACCAGTTGGACGGTCGGCGGATGCACCGGTTGATTCCGACGCGCTGGCGCAAGTTCACGCTGGCCGACGCCGCGGTGATATTCGGCTTCCTGCTCTGGCATGTGATCGGAGCGAACTCCTCGGACGATGGCTACATCCTGGGAATGGCCCGGGTCGCCGACCGTGCCGGCTACATGTCCAACTACTTCCGCTGGTTCGGCAGCCCCGAAGATCCTTTCGGCTGGTACTACAACCTGCTGGCGGTGATGACCCACGTCAGCGACGCCAGCCTGTGGATCCGGTTGCCGGACTTGATCGCCGGAGTGCTGTGCTGGCTGCTGTTGTCGCGTGAGGTGCTGCCTCGGCTGGGGCCGGCGGTGACGTCAAGCAAGGCCGCCAACTGGGCCGCCGGCATGGTCCTGCTGACCGCGTGGATGCCGTATGCCAACGGCCTTCGCCCCGAACCCATCATAGCGCTCGGTTCACTGATCACCTACGTGCT
>PLSK01000158.1 GCA_003165155.1 Mycobacterium sp.
TCCTGCTGACCGCGTGGATGCCGTTTGACAACGGCCTTCGCCCCGAACCCATCATCGCGCTCGGTTCACTGATCACCTACGTGCTGATCGAACGCTCCATGTGCGCCTCTCGGCTGACACCAGCGGCGCTGGCGGTGGTGACCGCGGCATTCACCCTGGGTGTCCAGCCCACCGGCCTGATCGCGGTGGCCGCATTGATCGCCGGCGGCCGCCCAATCCTGCGAATCCTGGTGCGGCGTCATCGATTGGTCGGCACCTGGCCGCTGGTGGCCCCGATCCTGGCCGCCGGGTCGGTCATACTCACCGTGGTGTTCGCCGACCAGACACTGTCAACGGTGCTGGAAGCCACCAGGATTCGCACCTCGGTCGGGCCGAGCCAAGCTTGGTACACCGAGAACCTGCGCTACTACTACCTGATCCTGCCCACCGTCGACGGCTCGCTGTCGCGCCGATTCGGCTTCCTGATCACCGCGCTGTGTCTGTTCACCGCAGTGTTCATCATGTTGCGGCGCAAGCGGGTTCCCGGCGTGGCCCGCGGGCCGGCCTGGCGGCTGATGGGTGTCATCTTCGGCACCATGTTCTTCCTCATGTTCACCCCCACCAAGTGGGTGCACCACTTCGGGCTGTTCGCCGCGGTCGGCGCGGCGATGGCCGCGCTCACAACGGTGCTGGTATCGCCGGCGATACTGCGCTGGTCACGTAACCGGATGGCGTTCCTGGCGGCGCTGCTGTTCGTCCTTGCGCTGTGCTTCGCCACCACAAACGGCTGGTGGTACGTCTCGAGCTACGGCGTGCCATTCAACAACGTCATGCCCAGATTCCACGGCATCAGCATCAGCACAGTCTTTTTCGTCCTGTTCGCCATCGCCGCCCTCTGCGCGATCGGGTTGCACTTCGCGTCACGGGACCACGGCGAGGGCCGGCTGGCGCGCGCGGTGACGACCGCACCCATCCCGATAGCGGCCGGATTCATGGCGCTGGTGTTCATCGCATCCATGGTGGCCGGGATCGTCCGGCAATACCCCACCTACTCCAACGGCTGGGCTAACCTGCGGGAGCTCGCCGGCGGCTGCGGGCTGGCCGACGACCTGCTCGTCGAGCCCGACAGCAACGCCGGATTCATGCCGCCTTTCAAAACAAATGGGCCCGGCGATTACGGTCCGTTGGGCCCGCTGGGCGGAGTCAATCCCACCGGGTTCACCCCCAACGGGGTACCGGAACGCACCCTCGCCGAATCGGTCAAGGAGACGGCCGTGGCGCAGCCGGGCACCGACTACGACTGGGACGCCCCGACCAAGCTGGAGACGCCGGGCATCAACGGTTCGCGAGTGCCGCTGCCCTACGGCCTCGATCCCAATCAGGTTCCGCTGGCCGGCAGCTACACCACCGGTCCACAACAGCAAAGCAGGCTGGCGTCGGCGTGGTACCAGCTGCCGAAACCAGACGCCGGCCACCCGCTCGTCGTGGTGACCGCCGCGGGCGAGATCACCGGGAACAGCGTGCTGCACGGGCACACCAGCGGACAGACCGTCGTGCTGGAATACGCCAAGCCCGCCCCCGACGGCGATTTGGTGCCGGCCGGGCGCCTGGTGCCCTATGACCTTTACGGAGAGCAGCCGAAGGTGTGGCGCAACCTGCGCTTCGCCCGGTCCCAGATGCCCGCCGACGCGGTTGGGGTCCGGGTGGTGGCCGAGGACCTGTCGCTGACTCCGGAGGCCTGGATCGCGGTGACCCCGCCGCGGGTGCCGGAGCTGCGCTCGGTGCAGGAGTACCTCGGTTCGTCGCAGCCGGTGCTGATGGACTGGGCGGTCGGGCTGGCCTTCCCGTGCCAACAGCCGATGTTGCACGTCAACGGCGTCGCCGAGATCCCTAAGTTCCGCATCACGCCGGACTACAACGCCAAGAAGCAAGACACCGATACCTGGGAAGACGGCGTCAACGGCGGCCTGCTGGGCATCACCGACTTGCTGCTGCGGGCGCACGTCATGTCCACTTACCTGTCCCATGACTGGGGCCGCGACTGGGGTTCGCTGCGCAGGTTCGAGACCCTGGTGGATGCGCGCCCGGCGCAACTGGACCTGGGTACGGCGACCCGCAGTGGATGGTGGTCGCCCGGCGAGATTCGGATCAAGCCATAGCGTTGTCGCGCCGGTCTAGATCGGGATCAGGCCGTGCTTGCGGCCGACGCGGAACCACAGCTGCTTGTCCCGTAGTAGGCGCAACGACTTGCGCAGCAGCAACCGGGTCTGGTGCGGGTCGATGACGGCGTCGATGAAACCGCGCTCGGCGGCGGTCCACGGGATCGCCATGTTGAGGTTGTAGCCCTCGATAAAGTCTTTCTTGATCTGCTGCGCCTCGGGCGCGGTCGGGTCGGGGAACCGCTTCATCAGCAACTGCGCGGCACCGTCGGCGCCGATCACCGCGATGCGCGCGGTGGGCCAGGCGAAGTTGAAGTCGGCGGTCAGCTGCCGCGACCCCATCACCGCGTACGCACCGCCGTAGGACTTGCGGATTGTGATGGTCACCTTCGGCACGTCGGCTTCCACGACGGCATAGAGGAATCGGCCGCCGCGCTTGATGATGCCGTTCTTCTCCTCCTCGGCTCCTGGGAGGAATCCGGGTGTGTCCACCACGAAGACCAGCGGGATGTTGAACGCGTCGCAGAACCGGACGAACCGCGCCGCCTTATCGGAGGCCTGGTTGTCGATCGACCCGGCCAAATACGTGGGCTGGTTGGCGATCACGCCGACCGGATGGCCGTCGACGCGGGCATACCCAGTAATGATGGACTCGCCACCGTGCGCGGCGACGTCGAGGAAGTCGCCGTCGTCGAAGATCCGCAGCAGGATCTCGTGCATGTCGTAGGCCGCGTTGTCGGAGTCCGGAATGATCGAGTCGAGTTCCAGGTCGGTCGTGGTGATGTCCGGCTCCAGGCCGGGGTTGACGACCGGCGGTTTGTCGAAGCAGTTGGACGGCAGGAACGAGAGGTAGTCCCGCACATACTGAACCGCTTCCGCCTCGGAGTTCACGACCTGATGTAGGTTGCCGTAGCGCGCCTGTGCGTCGGAGCCACCCAGCTCGTCGAGGCTCACATCTTCGCCGGTGACTTCTCGGATCACGTCCGGCCCGGTGACAAAGAAGTAACCCTGGTCGCGAACCGAGACCAAAAGATCGTCCTGAATCGGCGAATAGACCGCTCCCCCGGCACATTTGCCGAAAATGAGGGAGATCTGCGGCACCAAGCCGGACAGTGCCTCGTGACGGCGGCCGAGTTCGGCGTACCACGCCAGCGAGGTCACCGCGTCCTGGATCCGGGCGCCACCGGAGTCCTGGATGCCGATGATCGGGCAGCCGGCCATCGCGCACCACTCCATCAGCTTGGCCACCTTGCGGCCGAACATCTCGCCGACGGTGCCCTGAAACACCGTCTGGTCGTGGGAAAACACCCCGACCGGCCGGCCGTCGATCATGCCGTGCCCGGTCACGCATCCGTCACCGTAGAGCGCGTTGGGGTCGTTCGG
>PLSK01000237.1 GCA_003165155.1 Mycobacterium sp.
CGGCCACAGCTTTGGCGGATATTTTGCTCCGCGCGCCGCAGCGTACGAGAAGCGCATCACCGCCGTGATCGCCAATTCGCTATCACCGGAACTCAAGCCCATCCTCATGCTCATGGCCAACCTTGATCCGGATGTGCCCTATGGCGAGGATCTCGAAGACAAGGCTGATCTCTCCAACCCGCTGACGAAGATGTTCGCGACGACTTTCAAGGATCGATGTGGGATGGCCGGTCAGTCGCTGGCCGCCTTCTGTGACAACCTCGGTACCTACAGTCTGGCTGGCCTTGAGGACCACATCACCTGTCCTTTGCTGAACATGGGCGGCGAGGGCGAAGGATCCCGGATGGTGGATGCGGGTCGCGAGTTCTACCAGAAGCTGACCTGCCCGAAGGCGGAACGCATCTTTCGGTCAGCAGAGGGCGGCGAGGCTCACTGCCAAATGAATAACCCGAGCCTCAAGCACCAGGTCGAGTTCGACTGGTTGGCCGAAATCTTCACGTAGCCACCACAGGATCGACGCCGAGACGGCCCAGGGGCGTCCTTTTTCATGGCCGCGGACAGCTGGCCGCGGCCATCACGGCAGCGGACGTAATCACGTGTGACACCCTTAACACCGACCGCCTGTTGAAGTGCTGAGAGGTACTTCGAGGTGCCTGCGCTTTCGTTGAAGTGCTAGTTGACCTGGGTGTGGGGGAGCGGCACAGTGTCGAACTGAGGGACCACAGCGCCAATTCATCAGATCAATCACCGCGCGTAACTTCGTCTTGTCCGGCAAGGAAACATCGAATATGGCTGCGTCAGGCTCAAATTAGCGAGCCGGTCTAGCTACCGGCAAGGCGAAGCAACTGAACGCGTTGCAGCACAACGCATATGGCATGACGGCGTACTTCACTGGTAACCCTCCATATTCGATCCGTGCATATTCCTGTTATGCGTGATCAGGGGAGGCCTTTGGTTGCGTTTGGCAGCTTGACGGATGCGCTCAGCGCACGGATGCATAGGTCGCTCAGCTGTTGGCGGGAGATGGATGGGTTGTCGATCCAGTTGAGGATTGCGGTTTGCACGAAGCCCAGCCACGCGGTGACCGCGAGTGGGGTTTCGCTATTGGTGTGGATTATCGCCCTGAGGCTGTTTAGTATGCGGTCGCGTTGAATCATGCTGCGCGCCTTGTGCGTTGAGGCCAGGTGTTCATCGCTGCTGTGGGTTTGGTGGGCCATGCGGTAGGCGGCGGGGGACCTTTCGGCCTGGGCGATATAGACGTCCAGGCCGGCTCTGATCTGGTCAAGTGGGGAGAGCGCCGGGTCGGGGGAGCTCGCGCGCAGCAGGTGGGCGCCCTCCGCTTCTATGATGGCGGCGAAGAATGCCTTCTTACTGGGAAAGTAACGATACAACAGCCCGTGGGACACCCGGGCTCGGTCGGCTATGTCTTCGATGGACACCTTGTCGTATGGCTGTCGGGCGAACACTTCGGCGCCGATTTCGAGCAGTTGCGCGCGGCGCTGCTCTGTCGTTAGTCGGGTGCGCACCTAGCCGATTCTATTGACTTTGGTTCATTAGAGCGGGCATTGTGACACTAATGACTTTGATTCATTAGAGGGGGCTCGGGTGAGAAGCGAAGAGATGGAGTCCGACGACGTTGGCCGCACGGCCGACGAGGCGGCGATCCGCGCGCTCTTGGACCGGCTAATCAGTAGGTGGGATGCCGGCGACGCCATTGGTTACGCCAGTGCTTACACCGGTGGGGGCGACTGTGTGAGCTTTCTTGGCGAGCATCACCGCGGCCGCGCAGCGATTGCCGCATCGGGCGAGGTTCCTGGCGCAGGCTCGCTGCTTAAACGGCTCCTACGTGGAGCCCGCCTGCGCTACGAGGTGACCAACTTGCGATTCATCACACCCGATGTCGCCGTGATTCACGCCAGCTGCGGCGTGACAAGGGGGAGTCGGGTTAGTCAGCGGAACCTACGAACGAGCATCAGTGTGGCCGTCCGCACCGATGATGGCTGGCTTTTGGCGGCGACCCAAAACACCACTCAACGTCCCTTGGCACAAGCGCTGATGAGAAGACTTGCTGCATAAACTGTCAGAGGTGAACAATTCGGCGACATCAACAGCCGGTCAGGGCGTAGGTCCAAAGACATGAGCGACCAGCACTGGATCGGCGGGGGTCTGCCGCCGAGGGCGGCCCTGGTTGTGGTGAAGCGCGGTCCCAACACCGGAACTCGGTTCGTGCTGGACCGACCTATTACCTCTGTCGGTCGGCATGCCGACAGCAACATCCTTCTCGACGACATCTCGGTCAGCCTGCGCCACGCAGAGTTTCGGCAGCAAGGCGGAAACTTCCAGATCGTTGACGTCGGGAGCTTTGACGGCACCTACGTCAACCGCGAGCTGGTCGACACGGCGGCGTTGGCTAACGGTGACCAGATCCAGATGGGCAAGTTTCGCCTGGTTTTTCTGACGACGCCCGTGCCTGCCTGACAACGTCGTGCCCACGGTAGGGAGCCCGTGATGCCTCGCTACGACCTCACCGGGGTCACGTACTCGCACACTCGTCGTGCCGATCCACGGATTGCGGCGGCCATCAGTCGTGCCTTGGCGGGAGCCGCATCCGTGGCCAACGTCGGCGCCGGCGCAGGCTCGTATGAACCCGCGCAGACCATCGTGGCGATCGAGCCAAGCCGGGTGATGATCCGCCAGCGGCCAGCACGCGCAGCACCTGCGGTGCAGGGCGCAGCAGAAGCTCTGCCCTTGCGGACGGGTGCGGTCGACACCGTCCTAGCGGTGCTGACCGTTCACCACTGGACTGACCTGGCGGCCGGCGTGGCCGAGATGCGTCGTGTTGCCGGCCGCCGCGTGATCATTCTGACGTGGGATCACGAGGTCATTCGAGACTTTTGGCTGTTGCGCGACTATGTGCCGGCGGCGGCGGAAACCGATGCCCGCCTGGCCGTCCCGATTGACGACCTCGTGTCGCTGCTCGGGTCTGATCGCGTGTCGGTGACGCCGGTTCCGGTGCCACATGATTGCGCAGACGGCTTCGGCGGTGCCTACTGGCGCCGGCCCGATGCCTATCTCGATGACACTGTTCGCCACGGTATGTCGCTGTTCTCGATGACCCCCGCCGACCATGTGACAGAAGGGCTCACGCGCCTGCGCGGCGACCTTGAATCCGGGGAATGGCGACGACGACACGGAGAGCTGCTGCACCAGCCCGAACTCGATCTAGGCTATCGGTTGCTGACCGCGGACCTCCGATGACTTGCGAACATGGTTGCAGCAGTCCCACGTCGGGCCGTAGTCGCTGGTGTTGCTGACGGCCGCGCTTAGTATCGGTGACCGTGGGTGAACTCGCAGGGGCGCAGACGACAAGTCGTCTGCTCAGTGGGTGGGGTCGCCGCATCCAGTCCTGGGCGCAAGTGCTGTCGACACCGGATATCGAAGTCATCGCCACTGCTGTTCGGTTGGCTGGCCCACGAGGGGTGATCGCGCGGGGGTTGGGTCGGAGCTACGGCGATCCTGCTCAAAACGGTGGCGGCCTGGTCATCGACATGACCCCGCTGAACCGCATCCACCACATAGATCCCGACGCCGGAGTCGTCGACGTCGATGCCGGGGTGAGCCTCGATACATTGATGCGGGCGGTCCTGCCGCACGGTCTGTGGGTTCCGGTGCTGCCGGGTACTCGCCAGGTCACCATCGGCGGCGCGATCGCCGCCGACATTCACGGCAAAAACCATCACTCCCACGGCAGCTTCGGCAATCACGTGATCTCCATGGACTTACTCAAGGCCGACGGGTCGATCACCACGCTGACTCCAGACGGCTCTGAGGCCGAGTTGTTCTGGGCAACGGTGGCCGGCATGGGCTTGACCGGCATCGTGCTGCGCGCCAAGATCCGCATGACTCAGACCGAAACGGCTTATTTCATCGCCGATCACGACCGCACTCGAAATCTCGACGAGACCATGGAGCTTCTCACCGACGGCTCCGACGAAGGCTACGACTACTCCATGGCGGTGCCCGACACGATCTCCACCGGTTCGCGGATGGGCCGGGCCGGTTTCACCCGCGGATCATTGGCAACGGTTGAGCAGCTGCCGCCGAGGCTGCGGCGAGATCCGCTGCGGTTCAACGCCCCTCAATTGTTTACCGTGCCCGACATCTTCCCCAACGGCATGGTCAATGGATTCACGTCGAGGATCCTGTCTGAGGTGGCCTACCGGGTCTATCCGCAGCACGGCCGGGGCACCATCCAGAACCTGACGCAGTTCTATCACCCGCTTGATCTGCTCGGCGAATGGAACCGGGCGTACGGCAAGGAAGGCTTTCTGCAATACCAGTTCTCAATACCGTTCGGCGCCGAGCAGCAGCTCGCCGACATCATCCGAGCAATCGCCCGCTCGGGGCACCGCTCCTTCCTCAACGTGTTCAAAAGGATGGGCGCGGGCAATCGAGCACCTCTGTCCTGGCCTCATCCAGGGTTCATGCTGAGTCTGGATTTCCCGATCAAGGACGGCATCGGTGCGTTCCTTGACGACGTCGACGAACGAGTCCAGCAGGCCGGCGGCCGTCTCTACTTCGCCAAGGAATCACGCGCGAAAGCCCATCTCATCCCGCCGATGTATCCCCGCCTCGACGAGTGGCGGGCGACCCGGGCCAAGGCAGACCCTGACGGCATCTTCATCTCCGACCTTGCGCGGCGCCTAAAACTGATAGATCAGTCCGTCGGCCGCGTCAATCCCCCACCGGGGGAGTGATACTCAAGCCCAACGTGTCGCGTGCTAGATGACCGGGAGCATGGAGAATTCTTCATCTGATGCAACTTCATGATATGCGCAAGCCTGCCTTGTTGAAAACATCTGGCGCCGAGCGGAATACAGTAGATGCGCAAACTGATGTAGCGTTAGGTACGCAATCATATTGTAGCGCAGTGCATTTCGCAATATGGAGTAGTTTACTGGTAACCCGCCATATTCGATTCCGTCGTATTCCTCCTCGTGCGGGCGCGCGGGCGTCGCTGAACGGGCGGGACTGGGGCCAGAGGAGTGGCGTGGGACGCTGCCATGCGTGTTCTGGGGCGGCGCGGTGCTTGGTGTTAGGTTGTGGCTGGTGCGTCGAGCGGTTGAGTGAATTATTCGTCGCGGGTGCGTGCGCCAGCTGATCGCGACTTCTAAATAGAGGCCCGGGAGCTGCCGCCGCGGAACGCGCAGCGGATGAACCGTGGGCATCGGGATTGGGGGATCTGTGACGACCTGCTACCACACCACCAGCGACACCGCCGCCGCTTCGATCCTAAATTCCGGCTTCCGAGACAACACCGAAGACCATCCGCTGTTCGGCGAGATAATGGGCGTCTACCTTGGCGAGGAGCCACTGTCTGACGGCGGCGGTCTTCCCATTGGCACTCCTGCGGAGAAATACGCTCAGGTCCTCCAAGTTTCGTTCAAGAACGACTACGACCTTGACCAGTTCGTCTTGGACCCGAGCCCGCCGCGCATATGGCATTTGCCAGCGTCGGAGATTAATAACCACGCCACTGTCACACTGCTAAGCAAGCAATCGTCGGATGAGGAGGAACCGTGAGGTTAGGTGTGGCACACGTTCCTACCGGGCCTCACGAAATAGATTTTGTTTGGAACGCTTTCCTTCACTTTCCCGCCGCCGTTCGGCGGCCCCCGGGTGGGCGCAACAAGCGGAAGTGGCAGCGGGGTAGGCGTTGACAGTGTTCAGATTCAGTGTGCGCCAACAGCCAGCCGAAAGCTGACGGCCTTTCGTCTGGGTTCGTTGCAGCGCAGAGCCAAGGGTCCGTTGACGACGCTAAAACCCCGGCCGACGATGTGCAGGGTTACTGTTCTGCCTATGGAATTTGAGCTACTAGCCGGGCGACGGACCTAGCCGATGGCCGCGAACCGGGGCCATAACGTCGCGGCTACGCCAGGCAGTCAGCGGCAGTCTTGGGTGCGCCGGTATTTGCCAGCGATTGTGGCCGCGGCGGCTCTTGGCGTGCTCCTGATTGGGACGCTTCTGGGGGCGGTGGTAAATGGCCATCTGCGAGATCAGGCCGAGGCAAAGTCGTCGAACAAGACTGTCGAAATTACGATTCCCAAAGTCGACGTCAAGCTCACCCCCGAGGGAACAAACACTCCTACCGACACGGTGACGTCACTTTCCGGCCCGGTTGACGTGATGTTCCCGGCCGCCCTCTTGGACCAATTTTCCCCTCACTCAGCTGGGCTATCCGAACCGCAGGCGACGCTGGTCACAGCGGGGGTCACTCTTGTCGCCGCGCTTGTCGCTTATTTCGGTATTGTCGCGCAGATCCGAGGCGCTGCGCAGGAGCGCCGCCGCGAGTACCTGCGGGAACAGTACGATCAGACTGTGGCGCAAGCCACGACCGGCGCCATCAAGCTCGACCAGATGTTCACGATGCTCCTTGCGATACAAAAGGGCGCTGAGAGGCTTGGCCTTCAAGAACTCGTCGACATCATCAAAGCCGAGACGCAGGAGGCGATCGACCAGGCGAAGGCTGCGCTGAACGACCCCAGTAGCAAATCCTGACATTGTGCGCCACACTCGAGTAATCGATTAGACAGGAACTCAGATGAGCCAGACACCCGTTGACGTCGAAGGACTCTTTGCGAACGCGGCCCCGGACGACGCAGCTCGAGGCGCGATTGCGGCGGCCCGGATTGCTCTTGCAGACCCGTCGGCGCCACCGAAGACGAGGGAAGACGCGCAGCGAATTATCAACTCAAGGGACGACCTCGAAAGCGCATTCGAGGCTGGGTAGCTCGGCCCCGATTACCCGATACGACGCCACACAACATGGGCTGACTCGCCGCGGCGACGAGCGGCCTCGCCACCCATGCGCGCGGACGTCGGCCTGGCCGCTCCAGATCCGGTGGATGACCGGTCAGCGCTGCGCCGTTGAGAGCTTGGGATCGCCGATCCTGTGCAGCTGCTGTCAACCGCACTGCACGCCCAGAGAGACAGGCCGATCCGCCGCCATCTTGACTGAGACTCCAGCCGCAATCCGCCGGCCGCCAGATTCATTGCGAAAACCGCCAGATGCGCTGAGACCGAACGGCCACTCGGAACGTCCGCGATTCACCCGATGAAAACGGCGAGGTTTACTGGTGACCCGCCATATTCGATTCAGTTGTATTCGGCGGCGACGACACACCGATGGTTGGGGGAGCGGCTGTCGGACGGTTGGGCTTGAGAAGCGACCTGAGCGGCATCACTCTTCCGGGCACTATCGCCGCCCAATGTTTGCTCGGCGGCTCCGGCATAGCCGGCGGTCGGCCCGAAGACGGCACCGCCTCATTCTCCGCCCAGTCCAGGACCGCGGCCGTCCCACCTTCCAGCACCGCCTTCAAACCGCACGTCGTATCACTGCCGGATGGACTTGAGTTCGGGGCCAACGCCGACGCTGGGTCTGCCTGCGCGACGCGGCAGCCGCTACGTAACAAACACTAGGTACCGTCTTTTACCGCTACGCCTCACTTGGCAGACTGGGCGGCCGCGCGGCGCTGCCTGGCGGAGTCCGATGGCTAGCCAGTGTTGATCCTTGCGGTTCCGAGGTTGACGGGCAGGTGTTTGATGCCGTGCAGCAGGGTGCTGTTGGTTAGGGTCGGTTCGCCGGCGAGGGCTAGTTGGGGGAAGCGTTCGAAGAGTGCTTGCAGGCCGATGTGTAGTTCCATGCGGGCGAGCGGGGCGCCGAGGCAGACGTGGATACCGGTGCCGAAGCCGAGGTGGTCGCGAGCGTTGGCGCGGGTGGTGTCGAATTCGTCGGGACGTTCGAAGATGGCCGGATCACGATTGGCGCCGCCGACGAGAAGGAAGACGGCCGACCCTTCCCGCACAGTGTGGCCATCGATCTGAAGTGTTTCGGTGGCCACCCTGACCCCGATCTGGATGACGGAGTCGTAGCGCAGCACCTCCTCGACCGCATTGGGCCAACCCTCGGGATGCGCCTGGAGACGGACCAGTTGATCAGGATGACCGACAAGTGCCACGATCGCGTTGCCGAATGCGTGGGTCGTGGTGACGAACCCGGCAAGCAGGAGCAGCTCCGCGAACATCCTGATCTCGATGTCGGTGAGGTCGCTGTCCTGCAGGACAGCAGACAGGATGCTGGTGTCGGCGCCGTCGTGACGGAGCCGCTCGATATGTGTGGCGAGGTAGTCTTCGAACTCGCGCAACGCCGCCATGGCGGTCTGGAAGTCGCGCCAGGAGGGAGCCGCGGTGGTAAGCAGTTTGGTGGCGGGATCGCCCACCGCGTAAAGGCGGGATATCTCAGCACGGGGAATTCCCAGCATCTCGGCGATGATTTCGATGGGAATTCGAGAAGCGTAGTTGGCGACTAAATCGCACTGGGTGTTGTCGTTGAAGTCGTTGAGCAAAGTGTTGGCAATCTCGTGGATGCGGTGCCGAAGCCTATCGATCGCCCGTGGGGTAAATGCCCGAGACACCAGGCGTCGCAACCGCTCATGCTCGGGTGGATCGACGACGAGCAGAGACGGCGGTTGCACAGGATTGAGCACGCCGGGATCGGTTTTCGCGATCATCCGCTGAACGACACGAAACGGTGACCGGTCTCGCGGTTTAATGGTCCGGAATCTGCCATCACGTAACACGTCACGGACAATCGCCGCGTCAGCGGTGACCCACCCATTACCGAACACGGACATGCGCCCCCGTCGGCGTATCTGCTCAACAAAGTGATACACGTTCTCGGGCTGGCTGCTATCAATCACCAGCTGGGCAAACGGATGACCTCGGCGAGCGAGGAGCTTCATCATCGCACGGGGGATTCCATATCCCATCAGCCAATACGACCGGGCCTTAATCTCCACATCCATATTGTTCGCCCCTTCCTCGCCCGCAAGTGAGTATCAAACTAGCGTGGTGACCTGTGAGCGATGAACCAGCGGACGCTGCGCGTCGCGCGGGTTTGCTCGATGTCGGCGCAGGCCATCCGACAACAGGCCACCAGGGCGCACACGGTGCAGTTTCCGATCGTGACCGACCGACCAATTGGAAGGCCGCGGTGAAGGGCCGGGTGACTAATGCGTGGCCTGCTGCCGTGGCCGAACTCCGAGCCGTGCAGCAGTTCGCAACGCCACCGGCCAACCCACCCTCGCCCCTGCCGCCGCTTGACCCGCTCCTGACACGGCTGGCGACGTTGGGCGGCACCGACAAGCACCGCAATCTCACCGCATTCGCCACAGGCGCATGGTCGGCGAGCGCGATCAGACCGCAACCCAAGCCGTGGTACGCGACCGTGATCCAGATCGCGATGCCCGGTCCGGTACTGCCGATCATGCCCGGCCCCAAGGTCGGGGTGTCACGGGTGTTCGTTCAACCATGCCCGGCCCCGCATCACGACACCGCGTTGACGTGGAACTTGGGCGTTCAGTTTGAGCGGCCCGAACCGCCGGAGTTGTCGTTTGGGTTCCGTTCCAACGACGGCACGACGCAGATCGATGCACGTGAACTACCCGCGGCGATTGACGTTGTCGAGTTGATGCTAGACCGGTTCGCCACATTGGCGGGACCGTGACCGTCGCCGCGTTTGTCCTCGGCATCATCGGCGCAGTGCTGGCCACCGGATCGCTGGGGTGGAACATCGCGTCATTCGTGTTGCAGGGTGCACGACCGAAGCTGACGCCGGTCGTCGGGCCGAACTATGGTGGCGGCGCGTTCCCCATCGACGCCACCAAAGACGTGCGGCCGTTCCTCCGTTCCGTCGAGGCGCAGCTTAAAGCCGACGCTGCGGAAAGAATCATCGGCGTCACGGTCGTCAACAAAGGACGGGCCGACTTGCGGGTAACCGGCTGGGCGTTTCGCGGCTTGCCTGCGGGCACGGTATTCCTGCCGCCCGAGGTTGCCGGCTGTCCATCCGTGCCGTGCAGCATCCCGCCCGGCGACGAACAAACGTTCTTCACGACGTTGGGTCGCATCCGCTTGGTTACAGCATTCAACGAGGCTGTCGGTGGTGGCCGACCTCAGCGCCTGGTCGTCACGGTGACGAGCGGCGGCAAGACCTGCACCTCGAAGCCATTCTTCATGCCCTCGATTACCGGGGACGACGACTAAGGCGGCATTGAGGCGAGCCGCCCAACATTCGGGCGTACGCCCAAAGGTGTTGCGATACACCATGATACTGATCTCAGGGTCAGTGAACGGAGGCGTAGTCGAATCGGCTATCAGCAATCCCCCGTCGGGGGAGCGGTGCACAGGTCCAAAACCGACAGCGCTGTGTGCGGGTGGTTGACGTGCATTAGCTAGGACAAGCTCGCTGCCCAAGTGCGAAGCTGTCGATTCATCTGATGCATCCTTGGGGATGTATAAGGATGCCGCAGCGGCATGCACGACATCGTCTGTCGTGCAACGACCTACGAACTGTCCACGTTAGACTACACAGGAGTAGTCGGCGTGAAAAATGTTGCGGGGCAGAGTGATAGAGAATACGACGACGTTCATTGGATATCGGCGGTATCAAGATCTGTCGTATTCGCTAGCCAGAGTTAAATGACCGCCATGCCAATACAGCCCTAATGCGTGTAAGCAGCGCTCGCGGGTAGCGCGTTTCGGACCTGGCGCTAGAGCCGCGCTAGAACCGAGTGGATTCAGTATCGGGGACTCGCGCACGCGAAGCGTCTGCTAACTGCAGCCGAACTTTGAGATCGGTGTTTAGGTGTCGCTGTTGAGGAATTCGGTAAGTTTGGGTGTCGTGATGTCAAGTCCGAATAGTCCGTGAACTTGTGCTTCGCGATCCGCCGCGCTAATCACCGTCTGGAGTGCGACGCGCAAGTCCTGGTCGGACACCTCGCCCAGTAGTCCAGTCCGCACGGAGGCATCTGTGGCAAGTCTTTCCGCGAATGTGTTGATCCGCCGGCCGTAGAACGTAGCGAAGCTCGGGTAGAAATGCCGCTTGTCAGAGGATCCACTGTTGAGGACTGCGAGTACACACCATGCGAAGTCGAATTGCAGAATCGAGTCGAGAAGGGCGTCTTCATTCGGCGGGTCGCCATGAGAGAGCCGCCCTCCTAGGGCGTGGTCGGGGAGGTCCGGGCGTACCGCCGGTAAATTGTTGACCAGGTCGTAGGCGAAGCTTACGAAGCTCACACGCAAGGTGCGATCGCCTCGGGTTTCGGTCAATAGGTTGGCGCGGGAAGCCTCTGTTATTGCGTGTCGAAGCCAACTGATGTAGTAGCCGTCCCAGCTGGGGTTAAGAGTGAGAGATCTTGCAGCGCACCACAATTCGAGCCTGATTGCCAGCGCTCCGACTGCCTCAATATGTGAGGCGACAGCGAGGAGCACATCGGGCGTCGAGATGGCTACGTTGCCCCGAGGGTAGCCGGTTCGACGATCGCCTAGGGCATAGATCCGTCTGAGCGTCGCCAACGACTGTTCGAATAACCAGTCGTGTTCGAATGCGATAGCGAGAGCGGCTGCAGATGCTACTCGGTCGAGTAGCGTCAGCAGGTCCGACCTGTTCTGACGGTTCGATACCAGGGCGTTGGCTGCGCCAGCTACTGGAAGTAGCATGGCCCGCAACACAACTCGGTCGTCTGACCTGATGGCCTGAATTACGCCTGCGTCGAATTCCTCCCGCGGTAGCCTCCACGTCAGCGCTCCCACCGTGCCTTGCGCTATCCGGCTGCCGGCTTCGGCATGCCGAAGCGCGATCACGATCTCGGAGTACTCTGCATGGGCTTGATGTCTGGCGGCATCGAGTTCAGGACGGACGAGACGTGCAATGTCGCTGTGCGCGAGGCGCGCGACTTGCGTGCCATGACGGACGAAAATGTCGCCCCTCTTAAAGCGCGGGGATTTGTATGGTGGTCCTTGGTAATCGCCGTTTTCTTCCATCGGGCTCAGTCCGTAAGGTGCGCGGTGCACGTATACGACAGCGATTGGCCAGCCGTCTTTAATGTGGACGCTGGCGGCCAGCTCGAAGGCTTTGCCGAGGAATTTCTCTACCTTCTGCCGGATCTCCGCTTCGTCGAAGTGCTCCGGCCTGATGGGAGGCTGCGTGCGTGCTGGGTTGCCATTCTTGTCGACGCCGTACACGAGGTAACCACCGCGGGTGTTGGATCGCATGGCCGCCAAGTCTCTGGCCATCTCAACAACGTTGTAGGTTTGACTCAGATCTGCCGTGGCCTTGTAGTCGAGAGCGGTTGTCTCCGTGCCGATTTGAAGTAGTTCGGCGAGCTTCTCCTCGTTCGTTCTTCCGTCGCACACCGGCACCTCGACCGGTTCGTCCGAGGCTTCGCTTTCCACCACCTACTCCCTCCCGCGGGATTCAGTTCACCGACGTCGCTCGACCCGAACGTTCTCGGCCACGTTACCTGCACATAGTGATGGAAACTCTGACTGCGTTTGGACCTGTCGTTGGGTTTCCGGTGCAGCTTGACCACCGATCCCCAGCGAGGAAAGCGCGCCTCAGATTTGCCCGAACAAAGGTGGTCCGTTGCCAATAGATCGCTCCCCGGGATCCAGATAGTGGGCAATCAAGCCATCGACGAATACATCCGATAGTCGGGTGCGATGGTCAAGGACAGGTCGGTTGCTGATGTCGAAGGTGGCCGGTGGATCCGGCCAGAGCCTGGTGACCAACCCGGCGCTCTCGAAGGGATGCGACAGATCGTGGAGCGGGTGATAAACCAGTTGAAACCAAGCGAGGCGACCGTCCGGCAGCCCAAACCCGGTTGTGCTTGGGCGTCCGGAACCGCCCATGCCGTCGGGACGGTAGGTGCGGCGCAAAATCACCTCTTGAAACGGCGGGTCCGGCAGGCCTGGGTTGCTTGGATCGGTCACCGCCGCCCAGAGAGACATATCCGGAGGTATTTCGTCGATCTTGAACGAATCGAGAACAATCCGAGGGTATTCACCCCACGAGCTGATTGAGCCATTCCCGTCCATGGCCGATCGGGACGGAAACGCTGTGTGGTTTACGGAGGGATGAGCCGCCAGCGCGAGGGTCTTTACCAGCCAACGTGCAGCGCGACGTACATCGGCTACATCCTCGAGTGGCTGCACATCACGCAGTAGAGTTCGGAGCGGTCTCTTCGCAGGCTTCTCGAAGAATCGATCGAGGTCACCGTTGCAAGACTTGCAGCACGGAAGCATAACTCGCCAGGTCTTGCTGCTAGTTAGTGGAGCCCCTGAGCGCGTACGAAGCAATTCACCATCGAGCTTCGCTGTGAACGGACCAGCCTGGTCCCAGAGCTTCAGAAACCATCGTGGGTATACGTGCTCGGGCGCGTCGGAGGCGCTGCCACAGAACACGCATACTTCACCCATCAGAACTAGGATACAACTCCGGGTTCGCCCTGGTCGAAACGTAGCGATGAAACCGGAATGCATTGCGCCACAGTATATGTGCGGACCAGCATCCGTATTCGTCCCGGTCGGAGCGACTGTCACCACGATCTCGAGCCACTGACACGCGCACCGGTGCAAGGCGTAGACGATCTGACCTTTGGACTACCCCCGGCTGGCCGGTAACTAGATTGCATCTGTCGATGGCAACTATAGCATCTTCTTATAAGTAATTACATTGCAGCACAGACTGTTTCACGTCGCTAATGAAGGAACGGTACAAGCACCGGCGATTGACGGGATGTATTCTGGCGGCGCGCTGCGCATCGTCCAGGACCGCGCCGACGATCTACCGTTAATCTGCCATATTCGATTCCGCCGTATTCCCGTCCAGGTGCTGTAGAGCAGCGGCCCGGCGACAACCTGTCAAATCGACAAGGCGCCTTTTGGGCGCCAGCGATCGCGGGCACGGTCCCCCGCCGGGGGAGTAGCGGCGCGAATCGACCTCGTTTGGGGCCCCAGCTTCCGTCAGCTTCGACGAGCTGATTCATCCGATGAATCACCCTGGCGAATCCCAGGGTGGTGTGACGATCTCGGAAATGCTTGCAGAAAACCGCAATACGGATGCTGTCGTACAGGCGAATTAGGGCATCATGTCCAAATCCGTTGGGGCGCAAGCCGATGACGAAAATGGCGTGCTTTGCTGGTAATGCGCCATATTCGTTCCGGTCATATTGCTGCCGGCAAGGACGACGGCAGCCGCGCCTTGCACGTTTGACAGGCCCCTTGCGACCGAAACGCGCGCGCTCAGATCACCGACATCACGTTGTTCGCGCGCAAAGGTTGGCGTGTTGGCTGGGGTGTTTGTGGACCAACTTAGGGACGCGAGGCAAGAAGGGCGTCGACGCTGCTGGTCGTGGCGATGTAGTGGGCGAGTTCAGGGGAGATGTAGCGGGCATAACGCCGGATTCTGCGAGTGAGGTTGTTGGCATCGGGGACGCGGACTGGTTCGTGGTGGGCCACTCGGTTGCGTGCCTTGCGGAGGTCGTCGAGGCCGGCATGAATTTTGGTGCGTTGGGATCCGGCGGGATAGACGGGTTGAAGGTGGGGAGTCCAGATCCGGGACGTATGGCGTGAGCTGGTGAGCAGTACCCAAAATCCGAAGGTGAGTTCAGCCATGATCTTGCCGGGTGGGGCCGATGGGCCGCCCGCGGTGGTACGTGCGTGGTGCAGATCGGCGTGGGTGCGGGCGTCGGCTCCTTGGACGGCAGGAAAAAGGCCGGTGGCCGATACCGAGTCTGTCCAGTGACGGTCTGGCGGTTGAACGGCGCCTATCAGCGCGCGGTCATAGAAGTTGCGTAGTCCAACCTCGAGGTGGGCGAAATCATGGAGAAGGGCGGCGTTGAGTTTGGCGTTCCATTCATGTAGGTCGAGGGCTCGGGTTCGGTCGCCTCCGGCGAAGCGGACATAGGTCTGGAACCGGTCGGTGCTGAGCCACTGCTCAACCCAGGGGCCCGGAGTTGCCGTCACCGTTGATTCCCATCTGGGTCGCCAGGTACTATTGGGCGCATACAGACCGGTGTGGCGTCATGCGCGGCCCGGTTAAAGACAAAGAAGAGCCCGGTATTCGGCCCCACGCGGTCGACCCGGGTTCTTTGTTTCATATACATATGCCAGCTCATTAGTTAGTTAGCTCGTGGTTTTCGAAGCTTTGTCGCAGATCGCCCAGATGATTCTGTGCGAGGTCAAGGATCTCGATGGCTGGGGCTGAGCAATCGGGGTCGAGCTACCCGCGGTTCGACGGGTGGACCCGAGCCGCGGCGATCTGGTCCAGCTCCTCCATGGACAGCAGGTAGCCATCTCGGCGGAACCCGCGGCCGCGGCTGTCCTTAATGCGTCGGTGCTCGGCGAGCATCCGCATGTACGTGTCGAGCATCAGACTGTGGGAGTTTCCGCCGTCGTTGCCGTCCAGCTGATCCCGCAGTTCAGTCCACCGGTCGTCGCTCATCAGGAACTCGACGTAGCTGGCCATATGGCTTTCGAGCCCATCGTTGTAGTCGAAGCCTTGGAACTCCAGCTCGTAACGAAGTTCCTCGCTGACAGTGGCCCCGTCCTTCTCTAGCCGCCTGATGCTGAACGTGATCACTCGGAACATGTCGAGGATGTCTAGAACACGGCCGCAGTCACGCTTGGACAGCTCGGTGCGGAGCCCGGCGACCTCCCGCCAGTACTCCCCGGTGAAGCCCGACTCGATCACCCGCGCGCGGTTCAGCTGGTAATCGGCGTCCCCGTCAACGTCGTTGGCATCCTCGGGCAGCACGCGCGCGAGGATGCGGTGGAGCATTGAGAGCACTTGCCGGTCGGCGATCCGGATGCTCTCGGGAGCCGGCTCGTCGCCGTGGTCAACCTCCCGCTCGTACACGGGGACGATCGCAGCCATGAGCAGATCGCGGACGTACTCGCTGACCGTGACTCCCTCGGTGTCGGCCATTTCCTTGAGTTGATCGCGGATCCGGTCTTCCACGCGGATGTTCAGGACGGCCATCCCCGCCTCCTCTGTATTGTAATTGCGTATGACGCATAGTGTACCACCGTCATACACGTTAGAAGGTGCGATCTATGAGTGACACACGACGCTCAAGCAATCTCATCGGCAACGGGAACTGAGATACAGCCCGCGGTCTCGGCGGCGGGCGGCATTGCTAAAGGTGTTCGCCCGCTTGATCAATCCGTCACCGTATCGTTTTGTGTGGCCAGGCAAAGGCGTCGAGATCGTCGCGAGCCTGGCCCCCCGCCGGGGGAGTCGGGGCGCGAATCGATCCAATTGGGCTCCCCAGCTTCCGCGTTGCCCTCAGCGAAGCGAGCTGATTCATCCGATGAATCGCGCTGGCAATAGCGCGTCGGGAAGACTATCTCGGAAGCGGCTGCAGGAAAACGCAATAAGGATTCCGTCGCAGAGGCGAACTGGCCGTCTCGTCCTAAAACTGTTGGGGCGCAAGCTGATAACGAATAACTCGGCTTTCACTGGATATCGGCGATATCAAGTTCTGTCGAATTCCTTGTGGTGTCTGAGGTTGATGTCAGGAGCGGATGTCGGTGACGATGCGTTGGAGGGTGCGCCGGCACCCTGCGCTCATGGTTGGGCGACATCAGCGCGGCCGGTGTCGAGGATCAATCGGACGCTGACATTGTTACCGTAGGCTCCTTGCCCAAAGCCTTCTGGATATCTTTGCGCACCCCGAGCCGACGCTTGCCGTGGTACGGAGCCAGTGAGCCGGTGCAGTCCACAGTGTCGTCAAACCGTGCTTTCACCGGGACGCGCGCCCGCACACCGAACATCTCGACCGCGCTGAAGGAGAATGTCACGTAAGCTCCTGGCCCATCGGGGCGTTCGATAACCGCATCGAAGACAACAGGCCCGGGATCGCGATACTGCACCACGATTTCAGCATGCCAACCCAGGCGTTCGCGGGCTCAATTCGGCGCGGGTGCACTTGGCCTCAACGCAATGGGCCTCTCTTGGGATGATCGACGTGCCAGGTCTTACGCCTTTGGGAATCGACAAGACAACCGACAGGAGAACACTATGGAGCGGCAACAGATCGATGACGAACTGTCCAGGACCGGCGCGCAGGAGTTGCTCGGGTCCACCTCGGCCGCCCACCTCGCCTACATCGGGAAGGACGAGACACCGCGGGTGGTTCCGGTCGGATTCTTCTGGACTGGCAACCAATTCGATATCTCCACGGCCACAACCTCACCGAAGGTCAAGGCGCTATCAGCTCGCCCGGCCGTTGCGCTGGCCATCGACGCAGGCGACACTCCCAACCAGGCGCGAGCCCTCTCGATACGCGGGCGGGCGAGCGTCGAGATCGTCGACGGCGTGGTCGAGGAGTACCTCGCCGCTGCCAGGAAAGCCATGGACGCCGAAGCAGTGGCCGAGTTCGAGCGGAACGTCCGCGGGATGTACGACTAGATGGCTCGAATTGCGATCACGCCGCACTGGGTGCGCTACTACGACTTCGGCGCTGGCCGAATGCCGCGATTCCTGCAGGACCTGGCCGAACGGAACCAATCCTGAGGGTCTAGCCTGCCATCCGAAGGGTTACGCGATCGGGCGAACTCTTACACCACTCCGGCGGGGGAGCGGCGCTACTGGCTCGGGCACACGCCGCTCTACTCCCGCCGCAGCATCGACCGCGCCTGAGTGCGTCCCGCAACTACCGCGATCAGCCCGCCACATTGACCCGGCCGGTCTAGGATCGTTGATCACAAAGCAAAACCCGGAAGACGACCGATGAGTAGTCCCATGCCGTTCCCGCCGACGATCTGCTGCGTCTGTTTCGAGGACATTGCTGACGGCGAGTACTACCAGGGCGAAGCGGGGTAAAAGACAGCAGCGCCAGCTTGCCCAGGTGGGCTGCGGTCACCTGGAAGGCGGCGGTATCGGTGAACACCGACATGCTCTTTTCCGGCGAACACGACGCTTGCGCAACGGTTTGGAATGTGGACAACAAGTTGGTTGGGTACCGGTGAGCGCCAGCGCGTCGACGAGTGCGGCGGCCACCGGCGCCGGCGCCCTGGGCGGCGGCATCACCGGGACCGCCGGTGTCCTCAACCACAACCACTGGACCACCCTACGCAAGGCCTGCTTACTCGTATCATATTGTGGGACAACAACAACGCATTATTTCCACAGCCGTGGAAGACGCCCAGTGCGCCAAGGCGGATGTATCCAGTGCGGGTGCATCAGCACGTCTGCCCCTGCGAGGAATGAGGAAACGCGGCGGCTCCGGCGGCCGGTCTGAGGGCTGGCTCCCGAAGAAGTGGATCAGTCTGTGGGCTGGCTCCCGAACCAGTGGATCACGGAAATAAACCAGATCAGAAGCGCGATGCCGACCACGACCGACAGCACGCGCTGCGCTGGGCTGATTTCCTTGTTGTCCCACACCTGGTTGCCATACTCGTCGATGTACACCGTCTGGACCTGCGGCTTGCGCAGCGTCTTAGCAAACCAATACAGCCCGAAGAGGCCGCAGGTGATCACCGAGAGCATCGCATCCATCACGATCACAGCCGGGTGAGTGACCGGCGTCACCCACTCGATTTCGGCCGATGTGTTGGAGCGGCTGATTCTGGGCCCGCTACTCCTAACTCGGCCATCCCAAATCGTAATCACGGGACGCACACGGGACGTGAGCGCGTTGTCGAGGATCTGGGTGCGCTCAGCCTCGCTGAGTTGGCGCCTGCCGCTGTCCGGCGCTGATGGGCTGCCGGAGGTGCGGGTTTGGGGTGGGGGTGGTAGTGGTGCCGCATCATTGGGGGGATCCTGCGGCGGGTACCACTTCAAATCTGACGCCTGCCACCAACCAGGTCCCTGCGATACCTCACTCATCGTGGCCCCATTTCAGTCTGATGGATCGAGTGCGGAGCGACCCCCGGGATAAGTAGGGTGCGGTGGACGCCTTGCAGGATACTCGTCGGATTCTTGCTGCGCTCGAAATTGCCCGGCTCCGACTTGCCGTAGGTTAACGGCCCTGATTTGCCCGGTTTAGTTGGGCGGCTCGCCGTTCACGTAGTGGTCGACGCCGCCGTGATGGTTGCAGGTCCCAGCGTGCCAAGCGCCGTCCCGTGGATATGCTCAAAGAGGTTCTGGGTATGCCGGAACAGCTAGCGTGCAAAGCTGTCGGGCTTGACCGCTCCACCTACCGCCGGATTCCGATTGCGCTGAGTCCAGCCGATCCCGACGCTGATCTGCGGCAATGGCTGCGCGCCTACCCCACCAGTCATCCATGTCATGGGCTTCGGCGTGCCTGGGCCGCGCTGCGCCATGACGAGCATCGGGGTGTGAACAAGAAGAAGGTGCACCGCTTGTGGAAGGAAGAGGGCCTGCGGCGGCGCGTGCACAGCCCACGCTTGCGGGCCGGCATGTCGTCGCTGTCGCAGGTGGCTGCGGATACGCCGAAGGTGGTGTGGGCCTTGGATTTCCAGTTCGACTCCACAATCAACAGCAAGGCGATCAAGATCGCATCGATGCTCGATGAGCACACCCGCGAATCGCTGCTGAACATCGTGGAGCGCTCGATCACCGCTGAGCGCCTGATCGAGGAACTGCGCACATGTTTCGCCGCGGCGGGCGAGCCTCCGCTGCTGCTGTGCTGTGCATGGACAACGGACCGGAACTCATTTCCCAAGCACTGCAATCATTTTGCGCTGGACAGGTCGGACTCTGCTACATCCCGCCTGGTACTCCGTGGAATAACGGCTACATCCAATCATCCAACAACCGGCTAAGAAGAGAGTGCCTCAACCGCAACCACTGGACGAACCTGACCGAGGCCCGGTGGTCATCGGCGACTTCAAGCACGAGCACAATCATGGGCATCGGCATTCGGCCCTGGGCTACCGCACGCCGGCCGAGTACGCTGCGGCATGCAGGCACACCCATCACCCCGTGGCCTGCGAGATCAACTGAATCCGAACGAAGACAACCCAACCCGACAACCCCCCTGCAGCCCCTTGGCGGGGCCGCTACGCGACGCATCACCCCAGCCCCAGTTTCAGCACCCGATTGCTAATCCAGTCGGAGACATAGACGCTGTCCGTAGGTCCAGCCATCCAGATTGGGCGCACCGCCACGTACTCGGGGCGGTTCAGGTCGGTGAAAGGCAGCACGCTCTGGGTGGCCGAGCCGGTCGCCAGTTTCACCACCCGGCTGTTGCCCCGGTCGAACGTGGGGGCGGTCCGGATGTCACCGTCGGTGACGTAGACGATGCCCGTACTGTCCACCGCTAGCGCAACCGGGTAGTGGAGGCCGGCGAACGGGAGAACCGTCTGAGTGGTTAAGTCTGCTGATAGTTTCACTACCGGATGGTCGCCAATCTTCCCGTCATCGTCGACGACATACAGGTTGCCCGCACTGTCCACCGCCACTCCGAGGGGGTACTTGAGGCCGGCGAACGGCAGCACGGTCGGAGGGCTTGAACCCGTCGGTTCCGCCAGTTTCCACACCCGACTGGGTGCGATGGCGGAGCCGTAGAGGTTGCCCGCGCTGTCCACCGCCAAACCCGAGATGCCCGTCAAGCCGTCGAGCAACACGGTCGGGGTGCTCGAACCTGCCGGGAGTTTCCACACCCGAGCGGTAGCGCAGTCGGCGACGTAGAGGGTGCCCCCCTTGTCCACCGCCACAGCGCTGGGGTCGCGGAGGCCGTCCGGCCCCGTTGGGAAGGGCAGCACGGTGGGGGTGCTCGAGCCCGCCGCCAGTTTCAGCACCCGGCTGTTTCCATGGTCGGCGATGTAGACGTTGCCGTCGGTGTCCACCGCCACCCCGGAGGGATCTTTGAGGTCGGTGAACGGCAGCACGGTTTGCCCCACCGGCGCTGCAAGTGGCGTGGCTTGGCCCGAACGCGGTGCGGGCTGTCCGGTTGGGGTTTGGGCGCCGCCGCATGCACCCAATAGCGTCATTGCTGCGATGGCTCCAAGTAGTGAAATGAACCGCCTCACAGGTGTGCGTCCAACAGACGAAGGTACATCTCGCATGACCGTGTGCCCCTTCCTCGGGGTCTGATCGTTCGCCTGGGTCGGCTCCCGCGGAGTCGCAGCCCACAAGTCACGGTGCGGCCGGGGACAGTTCGTCATAGTGACTACCTCCAGAGCATGAAGACACGGGTAACAGCAACCATAGATCGTCGACGGCGGGAAAACCCGAGTATGGAGTACTCGACTGGCTCAACGCCTCCATGAGAAGTGACGGGCTCGGCTCGACGCTCCACGCAGTAACGTCTGACACAGACCGGACTGGCGGTTCCGTGAGCCAATGACCGAAGCTGCGCGCCCTTGGTAGTGGCATGAGTCTCCCGATAGCCGATCCGAAGCATTTCCGACGTGAATTGGCACTCTCAGAGACCGGATTGCCCGTCTTCGTGCTCGAAGTCGATGGGAATCGTCTCGTCAAACCGCGGATGGATCCGGTTGAGGTGAGCTTTGAACGCGTCCCAGTCGGTACTGATCTTTATTAGCGTCACGACAGAACCCAGGTGCTCGCGCAGCTTTGGATAGCCGGCGTTGGTCGTGAGACGTTGGAAAAGACGGTCTTTCGGCTTGCCGGTGCTGCCTCGCCGTTGAACTCGCTTGAGTTCTTCGAGCACGCCGGGTGCAAGGCGCTTGTACACGATGTCTTTGGTGAGGACCGCGTCGAGCGTGGCGTGTGCCGCGCCCACCAGGGTCGTGGACCAGTGCTAGTACCACGCCAGCCGCTCCGCCACTACCGCGGCTGCTGCCTTCATCTCACACATTGCGTGGCCAGACTTGCGTGTAGTCACAGCCGGGCCGATGCATGTTCAGCTTAGTTCGGGCACGGCCCCGTACCTTCGGCGCAACGGGCGGCGCGGTTACCGCAGTCGATGGCTGACCCGACGCAAGTCCCGACGCCGGGGCCAGCAGGCGGCACGCCGCACGCTGGCATGTGGTTTGCCGCGCACGTCGCGTCGCAGGCGTCGTGACCAGAGCCAGCCGGGAGCGACTGACACGCCGGGTAGTCGGCGTGTGCCGGTGGAGCGGTGTAGGCCATTCCACCGAATGCCACCACGGCGGCGAAGCCAGCAGCGGCGGCGAGGGTTTTGATCATTCTTTTTCCTCTCTCAATTGACCTTCATCGGAGCGTGTCCGGGCAGAGGTCACGCTGTGCGGCGGCAACAATCGCCGGCCCCCAGGTATTCATCCACGTGAACTGCGTCGCCGCAGTCGCCGGTGACTCCTCATTACGCAAGTGGCCACAAATCGTGAACCCGGCGCCAACGTAAGTGCTCTGACCGAGCAGCATCGAACACCGCGTGCTTGCAGATCAGCCACGTAGCTTCCTTCGTCGGCGGATGCGGGGCCAGCGCCGAAAGCTACAGCCGCGATGAGTGCGGCACTCAAGGCGAGATGAGGCGTTGAACTGTGATCATTTGAGCTCGTTCCAGCACGACGTGCAGAACGGCGATGATCATTTTCTTGCGAGAATGCATGATCGATCCTTTGACCGATCGAGGTCATCCCGCGGGCGCCGACGGTAGCTGTCCGGCATGAATAGATCATTTGCGGTATGGGATCCTCGATTCCGCTTATTTTAGCATGTTTTTGTTGCTCTGAAGTCCCAGATTTAAAAGAAAGCCGAGCTAGCAGGCCATCGTATAGGTGCGCGCGCCTTTACCCCTTATCCGTAATGTGCTGTCGGCCCGTTGTTTGCTTGCGATGGCAAGAAGGTTTGCTTTCGATAGGGCCGGGAGAGCGCGACGCTGTCGGCCAAACTGCCTCTGCCACAATGCATCTCACCGTAGCGAGAAGCACCCAAAACCGCTTCTGCCACACCGCATCTCGGTACATGACAGCAAACGATAGGTTTCCGATTACCCGCCGTGGGCTCATCATTCACGCCTGCGTCGTCGGGGCACCGGTCAGCCCGATCCGGCGCGGCTGCGGCGGTTCGCCCCGAGGTGCATCAGGCGTCCCTCACGCCAGGCACGCATCCGTTCAGCCTGCGATAACCGTCGTAACTCGTCCTGGGTGGTGAGGTGACCTGGTGGGGTATTTCGATGCGGTCGGCGCTGGTGACCGTCTATGCCGGCACCGCCGCGGTCGCCGGCGGGGACGGTTGGCCCGCTTGCTCCCACTCGAAGGCGGTCTGCGCGGACTGCCAAACCGCGTGCGGTGTGTCGCCGAGCACCATTGCCGGGGGAACGCCCGTCATCTCGGCCACTGCCTGGCGGAATTCGTCGGAAACTGCGTCGCTCATGGGGTTGACCTCCTGAAATTACGCGGCTTGGGACGCGCCCTGGCGGGATCGCGCTCGCATAGCGCACACCGCAAACAGCAACGAAACCGGTGCCTCCTCCGTTGTGCAGCAGCTGATCCCGCCAGGGGCCCCCGTTGCGGCGTCGTCCGGCCCCAACCAGGACAGAGGAGACCGACAATCCCCGAGAGGACTGGGTAGACGCCGAACGTCGTTGTGGTCCAAATGTTTCAACCCGTCAGTCTTCGCGGGTGAACGGCGGCGCGGCGGCTGGCTGGTTGGCGATCCCGCTTCTCTGCGTGGCCTGGCTGCTGACTGCGTCGCCGGCGCCAAGCGTCGACACGTCCTGGTTGACGTTGATGATCTGCGACTCGACATGATGGCCAGCGGCGTGCACCGCGGCGTCGCCGGCCTCGAAGCCAAGCCGGCGGGCGCGCACCGGTTCTGACGGCAAGCCGGTTGGGCTGCTCACTGGACCATGTCCACGTCGTAATTGGAAGCGTCGATCCGCGGCTCGGGCAGGGTTCCCCGCTCGTACGGTGAGGATGACACCGTCATTGAATGGATCCGGCTTACCCGTGATGGCCAACGCCCGCACGTGGCCACGGAGCTTTCACGGGCGGGAATTGCAGTCGGGGAAGCCCGCTCTAACGCTTAGATACGGCCGTGTAGACCCGAACAGCGACAACATCTTTCAGCGATTCCGCGACGGTCGCATCAGCAGGACCGAGGCCATCGCCGAGGTCCACCAGTGGCGCCGGAATCAGAACGTTGGGTAGGCGCGTCCATCCCCCGGCGGGGGAGTGGCGCTATCGGGCGCGTCACCACGGGTCGGGCGACCTGAAGCCCTCGCAGTGTTGATTCATCTAATGAATCAACCAGAGGTTCTTGGATCATGGCGATGCCGTCTCGAATATGGTTGCGCGGGTGCACAGTACGGATGCCTTCCGGGTATCGGCAATTAGTGGAGATCTTAAATGCGTTGTAGCACAGCGTGATAACGAAAGCCACTGGATATCCCACTGGACATAATATAAATTATAGGGCACTAACCGATGCGCGTCTTTGAGAGTCAAACAGGCTGCACCCGTTTATAATTGACAGCTCTAGGATGGCCGCGCGAGTTGACGCGTTGCACAATCGGCGCTTGGCAGGCAAACCTGGAGCGTGTTCGGCAAGAAAACGCGGCAAGGGATCTTATCCACCAGATGCGTCGTAAACCGTTGCCGGACGGTACCATTCCGGATTTGGCGCGGCTTCCGCAGAAGCCAGCGAAGATCTGCGGGTCGGGGGCGCTCGGACACAACGTAACGGTCACAAAGAAAGATGGATGATCATTCTTATCCACCAAACGTCGTAAACCGATGCCGGACAGTGTCTTTGCCGTTGTACGGGCCAGGGGGAAGCGTCACAGTGACGGAATACTCAAGTCACCCTTGGGCGCGGCCCTCCGCGGTGCGTCGCTTTCCTCGAAGATCGACAGCTGTGCACCTGGGTGGGACCATTCGCGGCGCACGATGACTCGCATCCGGTCTGGCCAACTACTCAGGTTCAGCAGGCCGGTCAGTTCGGCGACGTCCCCGGCGGTACGCACGGCGCCGTCGGCGTCCAAAGCGACCCCACCGCCGCCGCGGGCACTGGAGCCATCAACACTACGGGCCGCCCGCACCCAGACCCGCCGCGTCAGACTTGCCCCCGTCATGGTCAACGCCGGCCGCTTGGGTGCAGACCGTCCACATTTTAGGCGGCAGTGTCGAGCGCGGTGACCTCACGCCAGACCGCGAAGCGGTCAGGTCGCGCGCGCACTGACCGCGGCCGGATGACAAACAGACTCCGACCACCGGCACGGCTGCTCCCCACGGTGGGGAAAGAAGCGGTCTGGTGCTGGGACCCACCTGAGGTCTCAGCGGTCTGGTGGTGGTGTCGCGCCTATCACCAAGGCACGTACATACCGCAAGGCACTGCGGCGAACACAGCCAATACCCGGTCGATGAGCTGCTCGATTTCCGCACGCTTGTCTGGATACGGGACGCCTCCATTGCCACCATCGCCGACAACCGGTAGCATATGCGGTAGTAGAACCGGAAGTATAGGAGGAACTCTATGGCGGATACGTTGGAACGGGCCGTCGAGGCCAGTGAAATCGTGGACGCCTTAAAATCCTTCGGCGTCACTCAGGTCGACGTCGCCGCGGTAGCGCAGGTCTCCGACCGCGCGGTACGCGGGTGGCGCACCGGCGACATCCGCCCTGACCGGTACGACCGGCTCGCGCAGCTTCGTGACCTCGTGCTTCTGCTCTCAGACTCGCTAACCCCGCGAGGCGTCGGCCAGTGGCTGCACGCCAAGAACCGCCTGCTCGACGGCGAGCGCCCGGTCGACCTGCTCGCCGAGGACCACTACGAGGAGGTTCGCAGCGCGGCCGAAGCCTTCGTCGGCGGCTCGTACGTGTGAGTCTTGGCGACGCCGTCGCCACCGCACCGCGACGAAGGCTCACCGGAAGTTACTGGCACCAAGGCGCCACACGGCACCCGCTTACATCCTGTGCAGACCCCGCCCTTGGGCCTGGCCGCTACCACCGAACCGGGGAGCCGGGGGTTTGGTACGCGTCCAGCCGGGAGCAAGGCGCATGGGCGGAGCTCTTTCGTCACTTCGTTGATGACGGAGTCGATCCATTCGAGGTGCGTCGCCGCGTTGGTCGGGTATCGGTCGACCTTCACGTCCTCGACCTCACCGACAAGGCGACACGATCGCATCTCGGCGTGGATGAAGCAGACCTTGTGTCCGACGACTGTGCCACCACCCAGACCATCGCCCGCGCCGCTCGCGATGCGGGGTTTGACGCCGTACTTGCTCCGGCAGCGGCGCTACCCGGCTGCGAAACGCTCGCGGTGTTCGTTCAGGCGCTGCCCAACGTCACGGCCGAGCGGTCGAAGGTTCGCCAGCCCCCTCCACGGCTGGCTGACCTTCTCCCGCTGATTCGACCACACGAAGACGTGCCGCACACAGTGCGTCGACTGCTTAAAACGCTGGGACGAGTTGGGGCCGAAGCAATTCGGCGCCGACGCCGCTGACTGGCCGACATAGTGCACAGCACGTTCCAGGTGGACCGGCAGCGCCGGATCGATACAGCTTCGTGTTCACGGGCATAGGCGGCGAACGCTTGTCGCATCGAGTCTTTCGTTATGTCAGCCACCGTCAGCCGTGCGGGATTGCCGTCGGTCATCAGGGCTGTGATCGCGACGAAGTCCTGGCGGTAGGCCTTCATGGTATGCGCAGAGGGTTTGCGGGTCTGGCGATCATTCAGGAACTGGGTGAACCAGTGTGGGAACAACTCAGTCTCGGCGGCAGCATCGCCGGCGTACGCGGGCATGAGCGTGGGCGTGGGCGGCGAGGCTGGTGCGGAATTGTCGGGCACACGTCAATGGTGACCGAGAAAGATGGATAATCAATCTTATCCACCAAATTGGTCGTAAACCGCTGCCGGCCAGTGTCTTTGCCGTTGTGCATGCCAAGACTAAGCGTCACAGTGACGAAACGATCAAGTCGACTATGTGATGCTGCGCTCAACGTTCCGAAACCCGACGAAGTTCCGATCACTTCGCCGATGGTTTGGGCGCCCGATCAAGGCTGGTCGACGTTGAAGCGTAACACGGAATTTGTCTCACGTAGTTAGTCCGCACCGGGCCGACCTAAGTGGGCGCCGTTGGCGGCGCATTCTTGACCATAATCATTATCGTTCGGCGAACGGTGTTGTATTGCAACGGAATTGATCGTATAACATTCTTAATACTCTGCCAGAGTTGGCTATCCGTGTTACAACGATTTGAGGGCCAGGCTCCTTCCGCTCTGCATCTGCGCAGTTCGGTTATCAGTCATTGCCTATGCACGCCAATGTGTTTCGCGGATTTACCGGCGTCGTTGGCCAGGCGAAAATAAGTAGATTCCAGCTGATTCTTCGGGCCTTCCCTGCTCTGGCGAGCCTGTTTTCGTCACGGTGACGGTTTGAGCCATTGCAAGCCTCCTCCTCTCCGGTTCGCTCCTGAGACTGTGCGTCGGCGACCTCGGACCTCGCGGCGTTGGCCGTCTCCCTGAGCTACGAGATCTACGTTTTCCTTTTGATGAGGTCGATTTCAGCGGCTAGGCCCGATCGGTGGCGGGCGGCACGGTGAGGGATTGTTGCAGCGTCCCGGCGGTCGCCGATTCAGTGATCTCCTGGATGCGCCGCCGCGACTTACGCCAGCCGCGTACCCACTCTTCGTCCACCTCTTCGCCATCGCGCTTGATTACGATCCGCCAGCGCAAGCCGAGCCAATGCGCAATGAACCAGAAGGGCCACCACCCTCCGACGAGCACCAACAACCAGAGCTCGTCGAAGCCACCCTCCCAACCGGACATGTCATACCATCGACGGCGCCGCACTGACCACCGCACGCCATTCCGGTCAGTCATTTCTGCCATGTCGCCCTCATCCCTTTGCCGATATCGACTTTCACCGCAACACGCGGTGGGTCATCTGCAGTTTGCGGCAGACGCCTTGCAGGATTCTTGCGGCACAAACCGGATTGGTCTGCAATGAGTCTGAACAGGCTTGAGCAGTCAATCACGCCGACGGCGCGGGTGTCATAGATCCGATGAAATACGTCTCGTGTCCTGGGTATCCGCCGCCGTTGGTGGCGATGTGAACGTGGTCGTAGTGATTGAGGGTTTCGTTGCCGTAGTCCGCCGTCCAGCTCGGCGAGCCGACGCCCGGATAAATCTTCTGCCGCCAGATCACATGGTTCACCCCCCACCATTAAGGACACGCTCGGCGTAGAGCTCGAGTTTGGTCACGTCAGCTTGGAGTACCTCTACCTCGATCATCAGCGCATTGTCTGGCAACGGTCGGGGACGCTCCCATCCAGCGTTTGAACGCCCTGCGAAAAGAGCTCGAGGAATTGGAGCTATCTGACTTTCCGGTTGAGCACGAAGAGGAATCGTGACGTCGCCGATCTCCTGTCGACGTGTTTGGTGATCGCTGACATTATTCTGGGGTGGCCATTGCGTGGTCGAGTCGATCGACCGAGGAACGTTCGGTGACCGACTTCCTGCGCGCGGCCTCATCGGAGCCCTCCGCGTTGGTGATTGAGGGCGAGCCGGGGATCGGTAAGTCCACGGTGTGGCTGGGCGCCATCGACAAGGCCCGCGAGGCTGGCTTCGTGGTGTTGTCGACATACCCAGCGGCGGCCGAGTCTGTGCTGGCCTACAGTGCCCTGGCGGATCTGCTCGGCGGGTCCGACCCGGCCGTCGTGGCGCGCCTGCCGGCACCGCAGCGGCTCGCGGTCGACCAAGTGCTGTTGCGGGGCACCTCCGACGGGTCGGGAACCGATCAGCGTGCGGTGGCGGCGGGCTTCGTCTCGATCATCGAGGACCTCGCCGGCGATGCACCTGTGCTGCTGGCGATCGACGATCTGCAGTGGGTCGATCAGTCCAGCGCTCACGTTGTCGCGTTCGCCGCTCGTCGACTCTTAGGGCCGGTCGGTGTGCTGGCCACCGCGCGCACCCAACCCGACGGCGACGACCCGGCCTTTTGGCTGCAGCTGCGGCACCCCAACGCGGTGCGGCGGATCCATATTGGGCCAATGGGATTGGGTGGACTGCGGGCAGTGATTGACGCGCGGCTGGGGAGGTCGTTTCCGCGGCCGGTGATGACGCGGATCCACGACGCGTCGGGCGGCAACCCCTTTTATGCCCTGGAGTTGGCGCGAACACTCAACGATGACGCCATGACCGCCACCGGCCTCACATTGCCGGGCAGCCTGGCCGCGTTGGTATCGGCCAGGCTGGGCAACCTCGATGCCGACGTCCAAGAGCTACTGCTGGCCGCGGCGTGCCTGGGGGCGCCCACCGTGGCGCTGGTCGCGGCCGCCACCAACCGCGACCCCACCGACGCCCTAGCACTCCTCGAAGCAGCCGAGGACCAGGGTGTCGTCGGGATCGACGGCGCCCGACTGCATTTCACTCACCCATTGTTGGCCACCGGCGTCTACGCCGCAGCGAGCCCCGCACGGCGGCGCCGGATGCACCGACTGTTGGCCGGTGTCGTCAGCGACCCCGAGCTGCAGGCCCGCCACCTCGCGCTGGCCGCCACCAGCGGTGATGAAAAGACGTTGACGGCTCTGGACGCCGCGGCCAAGCTGGCGCGCCGCCGCGGTGCCCCCGCGGCCGCAGCCGAGCTGGTCGACCTTGCCGTGAGCCTGGGCGGTGACACCCCAAGGCGCCGGATCCGTTCTGCCCGCAACCATTTGGACGCCGGTCACCCCGACCGAGCCCGGGCCCTGCTTCAGGAAACCATCGAGGCGCTGCCACCCGGCACGCTGCGGGCAGAAGCGTTGAACATGCTCGCCCTCGTAGCCCTGTACCACGACAGCTTCCTTGAGGCCGAACAGATCTTGGAGCGCGCCCTGGACGATGTCGGCGACCACCTCCCACTGCGCGCGCAGACACTGCTCACCTTGTCATTTTCGTTGCTCAACCACGGCCACCTCGTCGCTGCTCTCCGCGCCGCCGAGGACGCGGTCACCCACGCGGAACGGCTGGGCTATCCGCCGCTACTGAGCCAGGCGCTCGGCATGGCGGTCCATTTGCGCTTCCGGCTCGGAGAAGGCCTTGACGAGTCCAGCCTCCATCGTGCGCTGCAGTTGGAGGACCCCGACATCTATATGCCGGCGGTGTTACGCCCGAGCCTGCAGAACGCCCTGCTGCTGAGCTGGAGCGGCGAGCTCGACCAGGCCTACGAAAAGTTTGTGTCCATCCGGCGACGCTGTGTCGAGCACGGCGAAGAGAACGAACTGATCCTCGTGGCTTTTAATCTCTGTCAGATTGAAATCTGGCGGGGACACCTCCCCGAGGCCACTCTGATCGCCGAGGACAGCGTGGAAGCCGCACTGCTGCAAGGCGGCGACCTCGCGCTCGGCGTGGCACTGACGACGCGAGCTACCGTTGCCGCCTATGCCGGCCGGGAGGACGACGCGCGCGTCGACGCCGCCGCGGCGCTAACGGCCTGCCAGCGCTGCGGGGCCCGAGTGGTGGGACAGTTGCCTGTCATTGCTTTGGCGTTTCTGGAGGTGTCACTCGGCAACTACAGCGCCGCGCTGCACACCCTCGAACCCCTGCTGGCCGCGCTCGACACAGCACCCCGAGCAACGGAGATCAGCGCCGCCGGCGCGGCTGTGCCCGACGCCGTCGAAGCCATGATCGCGCTGGGTCGCCGCGCCGAGGCCGAGACGCTGATCGAACGACTGGAAGCTAATGGCCGCCGGCTCGACAGACCCTGGATGCTGGCCGTCGGCGCCCGATGCCGAGCCATGCTGCTCGCCGCCGGCGGTGATGTTGATGCGGCCGCCGCCACCGCGCAAGCAGCCATGAGGGAACACGAGCGGCTGCCGATGCCCTTCGAACGTGCCCGCACCCAGCTGCTCGTGGGCCAACTCCTGCGTCGGCAACGCCAGAAAAGCGCCGCATCAACCCAATTACGTGAGGCGCTGAACACCTTCGAAAACCTGGGCACCCCCCTATGGGCCGAGCGGGCCCGCACCCAACTCGCCCGCATCAACGTCGGCACCGACAACGGCGCCGGCCTCACCCCGACCGAACAACGCGTCGCCGAGCTCGCCGCCTCGGGAATGACCAACCGCGACACCGCCGCCGCCCTATTCATCAGCCCCAAAACCGTCGAAGCCAACCTCGCCCGCATCTACCACAAACTCAACATCCACTCCCGCACAGAACTGCGCCACCTACTGGGCCCAGGACACGGCAACAGATAGGG
>PLSK01000149.1 GCA_003165155.1 Mycobacterium sp.
TGGGCGCGGGCGGTGCGGGCGGGGCCGGTGGCGGCGGGTCCTGCGGGTAGGGACGTGGTTGCGCCCCGGGCTTGCCGGGCGGTGCCGGTGGCGCGGGCTGTCCTGGTGGCGCCGGCTGGGCCGAGGGCGCCTGTTGGCCGGGCGGCGGCGCCCCCGCGGGCTGGTGGGCCGGCGGCTTGGGTTCAGCACCCTGCGCCGGCATCGAGTTGAGCACCGGCCGGATGAATAGCCGCGCGGTTTGCCCCAGATTGCGGGCCTCGCTGCCGTCGTTCCCGGGCACCGTGATGATCAGGTTGTCGCCGTCGACGACGACCTCCGAACCGGAGACGCCAAGCCCGTTTACCCGCGCGCTGATGATCTGCTGCGCCTGGGACAAGGCATCCCGGCTCGGCCGTGAGCCGTCGGGCGTGCGCGCGGTCAACGTGACGCGGGTGCCGCCCTGAAGGTCGATGCCGAGTTTGGGAGCGACCCGCTTGTCGCCGGTCAGAAACACCAGCAGGTAAACACCGACCAGCATCAACAGGAAAACCGATAGATAGCGGGCAGGGTGCACCGGCGCCGAAGACGATGCCACGTTCCTTGTATCTCCTTGAGATCGGTCCTTAGCCGCAAACAGCTCCGCAGAGAGCCTACGTGTCGCTCTTGGTTATCCGGCTCTGGTCGTCCGGCATCGCGTCCACGTCCTCGTCCAGGTCCTCGTCCAGGTCCTCGATGTCTTCGGGCAGGATCTTGTCGCGGATCGCCAGCTTCATCCAGGTGGTCACCACGCCGGGCGAGATCTCGAGGTCGACGGTGTCGTCAGTGATCGCGACGACGGTGGCCTGCAAGCCGGAAGTGGTGTGCACCCGGTCGCCAGGCTGCAGCGACTCGTGCAGGTCGATGGTGGTCTGCATCGCCGCCCGCTGACGGCGAGACGCACGCCACATGAGCCCACCCATAATGAGCAGAAACGGCACGAACAAGACGTAATTACCCATCGACGCGCCTGTCTTTCCTATCGGTTTTGGCCGGTATTTCGAGGTCTGTGCCAGGCCGACCCGGAGCTTGGACACCTCGCAACGGTCCAGTGTGCCATCAGCGCAGGTCGCAACCGACCGGCCCCGTGCTGCTCGCCGGCCGGCCCCGGCGAAAGTAGGCTTTTATCCGCGACGCGGCGAGCGCGCCGCGGTGAGGAGGATGCAGTGGCCCGCCTCGAACAGAGTCGCCGGCTGGTCACAGAAATCCCCGGTCCGGTGTCCCTGGAACTGAACAAACGCCGCGTCGCGGCGGTATCCCGGGGCGTGGGCATCACCATGCCGGTGTACGTGGCGCGCGCCGGCGGCGGCATCGTCGAGGACGTCGACGGCAACCGGCTCATCGACCTGGGGTCGGGCATCGCAGTCACCACGATCGGCAACTCCGCGCCCCGTGTCGTGGACGCGGTTCGCGCGCAGGTCGCCGACTTCACCCATACCTGCTTCATGGTGACGCCGTACGAGCAGTACATCGCCGTCGCCGAAGAGCTCAACCGGATCACCCCGGGTTCGGGCGAGAAGCGCTCGGTGCTGTTCAACTCCGGCGCCGAAGCAGTCGAGAACGCCATCAAGGTCGCCCGGTCCTACACCCACAAGTCTGCCGTGATGGCGTTTGACCACGCCTACCACGGCCGCACCAACATGACGATGGCACTGACGGCCAAGTCCATGCCCTACAAAAGCGGTTTCGGCCCGTTCGCGCCGGAGATCTACCGCGCACCGATGTCCTACCCGTACCGGGACGGCCTGCTCGACAAGGAGCTGGCCACCAACGGCGAACTGGCCGCTGCGCGGGCCATCAGCGTCTTCGAGAAACAGGTCGGCGCCGACAACCTGGCCGCGGTCATCATCGAGCCGATCCAGGGCGAAGGCGGCTTCATCGTTCCGGCCGAGGGGTTTCTGCCTGCCCTGCTGGACTGGTGCCGGAAGAACAACGTGGTGTTCATCGCCGACGAGGTGCAAAGCGGCTTTGCGCGCACCGGGGCGATGTTCGCCTGCGAGCACGAGGGCCCCAACGGTCTAGAGCCCGACCTGATCTGCACCGCCAAAGGCATCGCCGGCGGGTTGCCGCTGTCGGCGGTGACGGGGCGGGCCGAGATCATGGATGCCCCGCACGTCAGCGGCTTGGGCGGCACGTTCGGCGGCAACCCGGTCGCCTGCGCGGCGGCGCTGGCCAGCATCGCGACCATCGAGAGCGACGGCTTGATCGAGCGGGCCCAACAAATAGAACGCCTGGCGACCGAGCGGCTGTTGCGGCTGCAGGCCGACGACGACCGCCTCGGTGACGTCCGTGGCCGCGGCGCGATGATCGCCGTGGAGCTGGTCAAGTCCGGCACCACCGACCCCGACCCCGGACTCACTCAGAAGCTGGCAACCGCGGCACACGCGGCCGGCGTCATCGTGTTGACCTGCGGAATGTTCGGCAACGTTATCCGGTTGCTGCCCCCGCTGACCATCAGCGACGAATTGCTGAATGAAGGCCTCGACATCCTTTCCGCGATCCTGGGCGACCTGTAAAGACTTAAGCGCTGTGGCGGCCAAGGTGTGGGATCTCACACATCCGGCCCTGGCGTCGTCGTTGAGAAATACCGTTAGCAAAACTAATGTTCTAAGGGTAGGCGCAACGTCGCGCCGATAGATAGGCCCGAGCACACGCTGAATCGCACGATTCCAATCGTCCGCACGCGATTCTGTGTCTGCTCGCAATCGCTAAAAGGGGAACTGTTATGTCGACTGCTACTCATGAAGAGGCGCTCGAACGCCGCATCGAGAACCTAGACGCCGCTGACCCGCAGTTCGCCGCAGCCAGGCCGAGCCCGGCCGTTGCCGAGGCCCTTGACCAGACGGGGCTGCGACTGCCGCAGATCATCCAGACCGTGTTGCAGGGTTACGCGGACCGTCCGGCGCTGGGGCAGCGCGTCGTCGAGTTCGTCAAGGACCCGAAGACCGGGCGCACCTTGCTGGAGCTACTCCCCCGCTTCGAGACCATCACCTACCGCGAGCTGGGCGACCGCGCCAGCGCATTCGCGCGAGCCATAACCAGCGACTCCGTGCAGGCCGGCGACCGCGTTGCCGTGCTCGGCTTTACCAGCGTCGACTTCACCACCATCGACGTGGCGCTGAACCTGATTGGCGGGGTGGCGGTTCCGCTGCAGACCAGCGCCGCGACCAGCCAGCTGCTCCCGATCGTGACGGAGACCGAGCCCGCCGTGATCGCGGCGAGCGTCAACCAATTGCCCGACGCCGTCGAGTTGATCCTGACCGGCCACACAGCCAACAAGCTCTTGAAACTGGTGGTGTTCGACTACCACCCCGAGGTCGACGACGAGCGCGAGGCCGTGGAAAGCGCGCGTGCCCGGTTGGCGGACACCGCAGTGGTTGTCCAGACGCTGGCCGAGGTATTGGAGCGGGGACGGACGCTGCCGGCCGGCGCTGTCGACGTCGGAGACCAAGGTGACACTGACGAGCTGGCCCTGCTGATTTACACCTCGGGCAGCACCGGCGCGCCCAAGGGCGCGATGTATCTGCAGAGCAGCGTCGGCAAGATGTGGTGCAGGTCGGCCAGGAACTGGTTCGGCGAGAGCGCCGCGTCGATAACCCTGAACTTCATGCCGATGAGCCACGTCATGGGACGCGGAAACCTTTACGGCACGCTCGGTAACGGCGGCACTGCGTACTTCGCCGCCAAGAGCGACCTGTCGACACTGCTCGAGGACCTCGAGCTGGTCCGGCCCACCGAACTGAACTTCGTGCCGCGAATCTGGGAGACCCTGTACGGCGAATACCAGCGCAAAGTCGACCGCCTCCTGGCGGACCCAGCCGACACCGTCGCCCGTGCCGCCGCCGAACGCGAGGTCATGGACGAGCAGCGGCAGTACCTGCTCGGCGGGCGATTCATCTTCGCGATGACGGGCTCGGCGCCCACGTCCCCGGAGCTGAAGGCCTGGGTCGAAGATCTGCTCGAGATGCATCTGCTCGACGGCTACGGGTCCACCGAGGCCGGCATGGTCTTGTTCGACGGCGAAGTTCAACGACCGCCCGTCATCGACTACAAATTGGCCGACGTTCCGGATCTGGGCTACTTCAGCACCGACCGGCCACATCCCCGGGGCGAGTTGCTGCTCAAGACCGAGAACCTGTTCCCCGGCTACTACAAGCGGCCAGAGGTCACCGCCGAGGTGTTCGACGCCGACGGCTACTACCGGACCGGAGACGTCGTCGCCGAGATCGCTCCCAACCGGCTGGTGTACGTCGACCGCCGCAACAACGTGCTGAAGCTGGCACAGGGCGAGTTCGTCACCGTCGCGAAGCTGGAGGCGGAATTCGGCAACAGTCCGCTGGTCCGGCAGATCTACGTCTACGGCAACAGCGCGCACCCCTACCTGTTGGCCGTAGTGGTGCCGACGGATGAAGCACTCGAGAACCACGACGTGGATGCGCTCAAGCCACTGATCACCGATTCGCTGCAGAACGTCGCCAAAGAGTCCGGCCTGCAGTCCTACGAGGTGCCGCGTGACTTCATCATCGAGACAACGCCGTTCACCCTGGAGAACGGTCTGCTGACCGGTATCCGCAAGCTGGCGTGGCCGAAGCTCAAGCAGCATTACGGTGAGCGGCTGGAGCAGCTCTACACCGATCTGGCCGCAGGCCAGGCAAATGAACTGCACGCACTTCGTCAAAGCGGCGCCGACGCACCCGTGCTGCAAACGGTGAGCCGGGCTGCGGCCGCGATGCTGGGTACGGCGGCCACTGATCTTTCACCCGACGCACATTTCACCGACCTGGGCGGAGACTCGTTGTCCGCCTTGACGTTCGGCAACTTGCTGCGCGAAATCTTCGACATCGATGTGCCGGTGGGCGTCATCGTCAGCCCGGCCAACGACCTGCGGGCCATCGCCGACTACATCCAGGGCGAGCGGCAGGGCAGCAAGCGGCCGTCCTTCGCCTCGGTGCACGGTCGTGACGCAGTGGAAGTGCACGCGAGCGACCTCACCTTGGACAAGTTCATCGACGCCGACACGCTGGCCGCCGCGCCAACGCTGAAGCGGGCCAGCGCCGAGGTGCGCACCGTCCTGCTGACCGGCGCGACCGGCTTCCTGGGCCGCTACCTGGCTCTGGAATGGCTGGAGCGGATGGATCTGGTCGATGGCAAGGTCATCGCCCTGGTACGGGCGAAGTCCGACCAGGACGCGCGCGCCCGTCTGGACAAGATCTTCGACCCCGGAGATTTGGGGGGCGACGCGAAGCTGCTCGCGCACTACCAGGAGCTGGCCGCCGACCATCTGCAGGTCATCGCCGGTGACAAGGGCGAGGCCAACCTCGGCCTGGATCAACAGACCTGGCAGCGACTGGCCGACACGGTCGACCTGATCGTCGACCCGGCCGCCCTGGTCAACCACGTGCTGCCCTACAGCGAGCTGTTCGGACCCAACGCGCTGGGCACCGCTGAGCTGATCCGGATCGCGCTCACCAGCACGCTCAAGCCGTACACGTACGTGTCGACGATCGGGGTGGGTGACCAGATCGAGCCGACGAAGTTCACCGAAGACGCCGACGTCCGGAAGATCAGCGCGACCCGCAAGATCAACGACGGCTACGCCAACGGCTACGGCAACAGCAAGTGGGCCGGCGAGGTGCTGCTGCGCGAGGCCCACGACCTGTGCGACCTGCCGGTCGCGGTCTTTCGTTGCGACATGATCTTGGCCGACACCACCTATGCGGGTCAGCTCAACGTGCCGGACATGTTCACCCGGATGATGCTGAGCCTGGCGGCCACCGGCATCGCGCCCGGTTCGTTCTACGAACTCGACGCAGAGGGCAACCGGCAGCGCGCCCACTACGACGGTCTGCCGGTCGAGTTCATCGCCGACGCGGCGTCAACCCTGGGAGCACAGAGCGAGGACGGCTTCCACACGTACCACGTGATGAACCCGTACGACGACGGCATCGGGATGGACGAGTTCGTCGACTGGCTAACTGCCGCTGGGTCCTCGATTCAGCGGATCGCGGACTACGGCGACTGGCTGCAGCGGTTTGAGACCTCGCTGCGTGGGCTGCCCGAGAAGCAGCGCAACAGCTCGCTGCTGCCGTTGTTGCACAACTACCAGAAGCCCGGCAAGCCCCTGAACGGGTCGATGGCCCCGACGGATCGGTTCCGTGCGGCGGTTCAGGACGCGAAAGTCGGCCCGGACAAGGATATCCCGCACATCACGCCGCCGATCATCACCAAGTACGTCAGCGATCTGCGGGTGCTCGGACTTCTGTGACGCTCTGGCGCCGGCGCCAGCCGCGGGACTTCGGCTCTTCGGCTCTCGGCGCCGGCGTGGTGAGCGCCTCCGGCGACACCTCACGCGGCGGCTCCTCCAGCCCTGTGTAATACGGCCGGGCGGGCTGCATCGGCCCTGCGGGCTGCAGGGGTGGCGGGGGTTGCAGGGGTTGCACGTCGCGCGCCAGTCGCACCGCCGTGCGCGCCAAAGCGACACTGGCCACGAAGACGATCAGCACGCCCAGGCCGGAGAAGTAAGAAATCTCGAGCACAGCCCGCTTGCGGTCGGTCGCGGCAATCGGGTCGCCGGCAGAGCCAATCCCCAATAGCGGCGCGAGCTGGCCACCCAGCACAAACCAGGCGCCGGCCAAGGCCGCCAGCTTGGCGCCCAACATCCCGGTGACGCGATGCCCGGCGACGATCAGCAGCAGGCCACCCGCCACGGCGGTCGCTCCCGGAAGCACCTCGAGCCAGCCCCGGGCCGTGCTCCACGCCCAGTCCTGGTCGGGCGTGTAGGCGAAATTGAAGTGCGGACCGACGAACGGTATCAACGCACCCCAGGCGCCCAGAATGAGCAGGAGAACTCCACTCAGCGCGCCCCGGGAGCGCGGCATCCTGCGCCCAGCCGGGGGGACGTTCTGTGCGTTTTTCATTGCATCTCCTCGATAGACACCNNCACAATAGCGATCAGCGGAAATGTGCCCTGGGTCAACGCCGCCCGCGCCTTGTCCGGTGACGACAGCAGCAGCACCACCGCGGCGGCGGCCATGGATCCGACGCCGGCGAAAATGAGACTCGACCCGACGGCTGATGAAACAGGACTGTGTCCCATGGCAACCACGGTGATCCCGATGCCACTGACAATCGCCAGGAACAGGTTGTAGAAGCCCTGGTTGAGCGCCAGCAGCTTGGTGGTCTCGGCTTCCTCGGCCGTGGTGCCGAAGGTCTTTCGGGTGCGCGGCGAGGTCCAGGTCAGCGATTCCATCGTGAATATGTAGACGTGCAGTAGCGCGGCCAGCGCGGCGAATACCAACCCGGCGGTGATCATCGGTGTCCTTCTGTATGTCCCTGAGCGGAAGAAGCGAGGCTCGATCCCGCCAAGTCATCGCACAACAGTCTGCGCATTGCAAGCTTTCAATAAATATTTATTCCAAAGTCATCGGGTGCGCCCTAAGCTCCTACGCCCTGACGGGACGCCGGGCCCTTCCCTATTCGAACAGCCCTTGTTGACCTATCCCGACGGCCCCAGCCGGCGGAGTCATGCCCAGATGCGTCCAGGCCTGTGCGGTGGCCACCCGGCCGCGTGGGGTACGGGCGACCATACCGGCGCGGACCAGGAACGGCTCACACACCTCCTCGACCGTGGCGGCCTCCTCCCCCACCGCCACCGCCAGCGTCGAGACGCCGACCGGGCCGCCGCCGAAGCTGCGGGTGAGCGCCGTTAGCACCGCCCGGTCCAGCCGGTCGAGGCCGAGTTCGTCCACGTCGTATACCGCGAGCGCCGACTTGGCGACGTCGCGGGTGATCACACCGTCGGCGCGCACCTCGGCGAAGTCACGCACCCGGCGTAGCAGCCGGTTGGCGATCCGCGGTGTCCCTCGCGAACGCCGCGCGATCTCGACACCCGCCTCGACGCCGAGCTCAATACCCAAAATTCCGGCAGATCGCGTCAGCACCCGCTCGAGTTCGGCGGGCTCGTAGAAATCCATGTGCGCGGTAAAGCCGAACCGGTCGCGCAGCGGGCCGGTCAGCGCGCCGGAACGGGTGGTCGCGCCGACCAAGGTGAACGGCGCGACCTCCAACGGAATCGATGTCGCGCCAGGCCCTTTGCCCACGACCACGTCGACGCGGAAGTCCTCCATCGCCAGGTAGAGCATCTCCTCGGCGGGCCGGGCGATGCGGTGGATCTCGTCGATGAACAACACGTCATGCTCGACCAGGTTGGACAGCATCGCGGCCAGGTCGCCGGCGCGTTCCAGCGCGGGCCCGGACGTCACCCGCAACGCCGAGCCGAGCTCGGCGGCGATGATCATCGCCAGCGACGTCTTGCCCAGCCCCGGCGGGCCGGACAGCAGAATGTGATCCGGTGTGCCGCCACGGTTCTTGGCCCCCTCGATAACCAGCTGCAGCTGTTCGCGCACCCGCGGTTGGCCGATGAACTCGTCCAACGAGCGGGGGCGCAAACTGACGTCGACATCGCCCTCGCCGACGGTGAGGGCCGCGGAAACCTCGCGATCCTCGGGATCTGGGTACTCGTCCTCGTCTGTCATCGGCCCTTACCCAGCAAAGACAGGGCGGCTCGCAGCGCACTCGACGTCGTCGCATCATGATCGGCGGCCAGCACCTTGTCGGTCGTCTCCTCGGCCTGCTTGGCCGCGAAGCCGAGACCGACCAGGGCCTCCACCACCGGACTTCGCACCGCGTGGCCATTCACGACCGGCGCACCCACCGTCGCGCCGACAGGGCCGACTTTGTCGTGCAATTCCAACACCATGCGTTCGGCGCCGCGTTTGCCAATCCCGGGCACCCGAGTTAACGCGGTGACATCGCTTTCGGCCAGCACCTGGCGCAGCGCCGCGGAGTCGTAGACGGCCAGCGTCGCCATCGCCAGCCTGGGCCCCACTCCGGAGACCGACAACAGAGTCAGGAACAGATCGCGGGCGTCGCCGTCGACGAACCCGTACAACGTCTGCGAATCCTCGCGCACGATCATCGCGGTGACCAGCCGGGCTTCGCTGCCACGGTGCAACGTCGCCAACGTCGAGGGCGTCGCGTTGACCCGGTAACCGATGCCGGCGGCTTCGATCACCACGTGGTCGAGCGCCACCTCGAGCACCTCACCGCGGACCGAGGAGATCATCGAGCGACCTTCAACTTGGCCAGATAGTCGCGACGGTTCTGCGCGGCCAGCGCTTCGGCGGCCGCCATCCGGGCGATCATCGG
>PLSK01000046.1 GCA_003165155.1 Mycobacterium sp.
CCGTCTCGAACTGGTGCGCGTTGCGCGACAGAACCGCTTCGACGACCGATGGTGCCGCGAGGTCGGCGACGTTCAAGATCGCGCCGGGGCCGTTGACGTCGGCCACCGCTTCGCGCAGCACGCTGTTGGCTAAGCGTGCTACCACCCGCACGTCCGGGCTAAATTGCCTTGCCAGTAAGGCGATTTCGAGATTTACCGCATCATTTGGCCCGGCGCAGACGACGGCGCGGGCGCGATGCACCCCGGCGCCAAGGAGATCGGCGGCATTGTTGATCTTGATTATCCGCGCGCCGGCGCCCCTTAGCTCCTCGGCGATCGTCTTCGCCAGCGGGTCGTCACCGCAGACGATGATTTCTCGATGAAAGACCTGCTCCATTTAGCGGAAACCGGCTTTGTTTCGTACGCGTGTTAACAAAGCTGGTCGCGGCAGCCGGACCGTGGCTTTATATTGTGCGGCATAATTTCTCCCACCTCATGCTGACGCCTGCGTTCAGTCATTCACGTTGCGTTCATATGATCGGGCACCACGCCGGAAACCGCCACCTGAAGAGCCCGGTATGAGGGAAGTCAACTTCGATGTCCCGCAAGCGGAGTCGCAACTATCGCCAGTAATGAGAACCGGTCTTAGGCTATGGAAACAGCGCCTTATTGGCCCGCAACAGGTTCGACTTGAGCTCGTCACACAGACGAAATAGTTGAGGCGTACGAAGCCCCCAAGGTGGGCTGAGCAGACGCTCGCGCCACTCGTTGATACTGGCGGTGTGTCTTTCATTGAACGCGTCGCATCCCGTGAGATCTACCGCAACCCGTGGCTGGTGCTCCGGGAAGATGATATCCGCAGGCCGGACGGCACCCGCGGCATCTACAGCGTGGTGGAAAGAAAGACCTACGCGCTGGTGATGGCATACGACGGGGACCGCCTCCGGTTGGTCGAACAGTTCCGGTATCCCCTCGGCGCGCGGCGCTGGGAGTTCCCGCAGGGCACCGCTCCCGACCTGGCCGACGCGGAGCCTACCGAGCTGGCCAAGCGCGAGCTGCGCGAGGAAACCGGATTGCGCGCGACATCGTTCGAGGTGCTCGGCCAGCTCGACACCGCTCCCGGATTAACCAACCAGCGCGGGTGGGTGTTCTTAGCCACCGGAATCACTGAAGGAGAACCGGAGCGTGAGCACGAGGAGCAGGACATGCGTAGCGAGTGGTTTTCGCGCGAAGACGTCGAGGAGATGATCCGCTCGGGAGTGATCGCCGACGCGCAGTCGATTGCGGCCTACGGTCTGTTCCTGCTGCGCCAGCGATGAAGTCCGGAGACTAACAACCCATGATGCAACGGATCGAAGGAGCGGCTGGTGCTTGAACTGATCCAGAAGGGGTCGTCCAGTGCATCCCATCCTGTGCCGCTCCTGTTTGTGCATGGTGCGTGGCATGGCGCGTGGTGCTGGGACGAACACTTTCTCGACTTCTTCGCCGAGCGGGGGTACTGCTGTTATGCGCCGAGTCTGCGTGGACACGGCGCAAGCACCGGCCGGGAGCGGCTGCGCCGGGCAGGAATTCAGGATTATGTACGCGATATCGCACAGAAGGCGGCTGAATTACCGACTCAGCCGGTTCTGGTCGGACATTCGATGGGTGGCTTCGTAGTTCAGAAGTACCTGGAAAGCCACACCGCCGCCGGGGCCGTTCTCGTCGCAGCCGTACCGCCTTCGGGTGTCCTGCGGATAACCCTCAACATCGCGCGTCGTCATCCTGTGCAATTCGCGAAAGCCAACGCCTTACTGAAACTGGCTCCGGTGGTTGCCACCCCGGAACTGGTGCGCGAACTATTCTTCTCTGCGGCTACGCCGGATGACCAGGTCAACGCGTATCACCTGCGAGTCCAGGACGAGTCCTACCGGGCTTTCCTGGACATGCTCTTTCTCAATCTGGTCAAAACCAAACACGTCAACCGCGTCCCGATGCTGGTGCTGGGAGCCGAGCGCGACACCATCGTGTCTCAGCGCGAAACCCGGCGCACCGCATCGATTTACGGTGCGGAGGCAGAGATCTTTTCTGACATGGGACATGACATGATGCTTGAGCCCGGTTGGCAGGCAGTCGCCGAAAGAATCGCCGGCTGGCTTTCAGGCCAGGGTTTATGAGGCAAGCATCGACGCAACGCCGTCGATCACGCGCGGCTGGAAAGACCGGCCGCGGCACGGATCTGCCGGCGCGCCGCGGCTCGGTCGGGATCGGGAAATACATAGTGGCTCAGCCCGGTTCGCGCGATCGCGCCGGCAACGTCGCGGGGGTCCACCGCTACGGCGAAAGCGTCCTCGCGGGCGCAGTGCTCCAGTACCACCATCAATCCCTCGGTCAACATGGGTAACGCTAGCGCCATCTGTTCGTGCGCGAACCCAGGCTCTAGGTCCAGTAGCCGCCCTGGCGGCTGATCCTCGACGAAAGTCGCGACCACGTCGACCGCGGCTTCCAAGCGCGCGACGCCGACCACTCCGGACATCGCTTTGTCCATCGCCGCGTTGAAGCGCAGGCGCTCGCGCTTTCCGAGCGCATCGATGAGTTCCTCTTTGCTCACGAAGTAGCGGTAGATGGTCGGTCGTGACACCCCGGCCAGGGTCGCCACGCCCGAAAGCGACATCTTCCGGGCGCCCGTCCGGAACAGCAGTCGGGAGGCCGCGTCGAGTATCCGATCGCCCAGATCGCCGTGATCCGAGCCGATTCGGCGTGATTCGGCGCTTGACACGACGGCAGGCCCTACAGTCTGCCGATTTCGCGCAGCCACGAGATCAGCAGCCTCAACCCGTCGTCGAACGACATCGGCTGGTAGCCGAGGCGCCGGGCGGTCAGGTTGTCGTCCGTTCTGGGCTTGCGCACGCTCTTTGCCGCGGCCTCCGCGATGGCCATCAAGGTCGGCCCGAATTCAGCCGTCAACGCCTCGGGATCCGAGCGGTAGTCAAGATCCTCGACGCGATGGTCGATTCCGGCGACATCGCAGGCGCGATTGATACCGGCGGCGGTGCTGCAGGTGCCCTCGGGCGGCCCGATCAACAGGTAGCGCTCACCCGCAACCCCGCGGTCCAGCGCGGCAACCGAGCCCTTCGCGACATCCGCTCCCGCCACCCAGGTCACAGGGAAAGCCAGATAGCGCTTGATCTTTCCGCGCATCCCGGCCAGCAGCACCCGGTTGAAACTGGTGCGATGCAGGGCGCGTTCGACGACCAGACCGGGACCGAAGATCGCCCCGGGGTGGCAGGTCAGCACGTCGTCGCCTGCGGCGGCGCGCCGATGCGCCTCCAGAAAAGCGGCGAGCTTGGTGACCGTGTACGGGTCGTTCGGCGGATTCTTGAGAACGGGGGCCTCTTCGAAATCGACGCCGGCGCCCAGATTCAGGAAGGTTGCGGTGCTCAGGGCGACCACCCGACGCATGCCGTGGGCTTTTCCCGCATCGAGGACATTCGTGGTGCCGAGCGTGTTGACGGCCTTGAAGTCCTCTAGATCCTGGCTCGCGCCGCCCAGCAACGCCGCGCAGTGGATCGCCGCCTCGGCACCCTTGGCCGCGTGCAGTACGTCATCGGCGTCTCGGATGTCGCCCTTGACCAATTCGACACCGATGCCGGCCAGCGCCGTGGCTTCGTCCGGATCGCGAACCAGGGCACGCACATGGTCGCCGCGCTCAATCAGCTGCTCGCAGACGTTGCCTCCGGTCTGCCCGGTCGCCCCGGTGACGAAGATTGTGCTGGCCATCGAAAGCCCTCCAGGATGTTACATATCGAACATATTTGGTCAAGACTGTAAACCATGAGGTGGGATTGGTCTATATTCGGTTCATGAAACTCGATCCCTCAAGCGTTCTTCTGACCGACCGGGTCGCGGTCGTCACCGGCGGTGGAGCGGGCATTGGCCGCGGCATCGCTGCGGGACTGAAGGCATTCGGCGCGCGGGTCGCAATCTGGGAACGCGACGCCGACTCGTGTGCGGCTGCCGCCGCGGAGATCGGTGCGCTGGGTCTGACCGTCGACGTTCGGGACAGTGCCGCGGTGGACGCCGCGCTGGCGCAAACTTCCGCCGAACTCGGGACGGTGACGATCCTGGTCAACAACGCCGGTGGAGTTTTCTGGTCAGGGATCCTGGACACCACCGAGAACGGGTGGGACGCGCTGTACAAGTCGAACCTGCGCCACGTGTACCTGTGCACTCAGCGGGTGGCCCGCGTCCTCGTCGAGCAGAAACTGCCGGGCAGCGTCATCAGCGTCACCTCGATCGAAGGCGTCCGTGCCGCACCGGGTTACGCGACCTACGCGGCGGCCAAGGCGGGTGTCATCAACTACACCAAGACCGCGGCACTCGAGCTTGCGCCGCATGGCATCCGNNTTGAAGAGCGGGTCGGCCTCACGGTTCCGATGGGGCGAGCGGGTCATGTCGACGAGATGGCAGGCGCAGCAGTGTTTCTCGCGTCCGACTTGGCCAGCTACGTCACCGGTCAAACGATCCACGTCGACGGCGGCACTCACGCCGCCAGTGGCTGGTACCACCACCCGGAGACCGGCGCATACCAGCTCGGACCTAGCAGTAGCTGAGCACGTAGCGGCGGAGCTACTCGCCGGCGTCCACGTGCACGTGTGCGGACATCCCGCCGTCGATCGAAATCATTTCCCAGATTGACTTCCAATGTTCGCTGCCAGACATCGAGCGACATCTCGGACACCGTTGTGTCCCGCGACAAAAAGCTACTGGCAGTCAGGGCCGCATTGTTGTGCAGAATATCGATCCGCCCGAACTCCGCCACGGTGGAATTCACCGCAGATTGAGCCGCTTCCTCCTGTGCGAGATCACCGCCGAGCGCGATCGCTTGCGCCCCGCTTCGCCGAATCCCGTCAGCGACGCCGGCAGCCTTCGTCTCGTCTATATCGACGACAGCGACAGCGGCGCCCTCACGGGCCAATTCGTGTGCCGTAGCCGCACCAATCCCGCCCCCGCCTCCAGTGACTATCGCGACCTTTCCGGCCAGTCTGGACATCGAATTCTCCCAAAGTGTCAGGGCGGGAATCACTTTTCAGTGACGCACAAAAAAGATAGCCTGACTTAATGCCGCGCATTGCCCCAATCCCCATGGAAGAGCTCAGCTCACGCTCCCGCGAAATCGTGGACGGGGGCGTTGCCGCCGGCCTGTACGCGACGCCGGTGCCGCTGCAGATCTTTGCCTATCGCAGCGCACAGCTCGAGCAGGTCAACATGGCGAGGACCCACATGGGTGCGGGTTCCCTGCTCGGCGGCCGGATCCTGGAGTTGCTCCGCATACGTAGTGCGCAACTCGGTGAATGCGAACCCTGCAGCCAATCGCGCAAGCATGACTCGATCACCGACGAGGATGTCGTGTGTCTGCTTGCTCCCGGCCACGGCACACTCACCCCGCAGGAGCAGATGGCCGTCGAGTTCATCGACCTGCTCTCCGCCGACCACCACGCCATGGACGACGACTTCTACAAGCGGCTGGGTGAGCATTTCACCGCCGCACAGATCATCGAGCTTGGGTTTGCCTGCGCCGGATCGATGGGACTGCACCGCTTCATCCATACCCTGAACGTCTACGGCGACTCGGCGCCGGTCATCGAATATTCCGAGGATCAGGTCGACAGCCCGAAAGCGGAGTGACCGACACCCCCGCTGTCAGACGAGGGCGTGGCTGCAGCCAGTCCCTTCGCGGGTGAATACCACCTCAGCGGCGGTCTGCTTAGACTCGCGCGAATGGGGGCGACCGAACTCGGAGCTGTCGCGCCGTCGACGGTGATGGATTAGCTATGCCACCGACGCTGTCGCAGCTGCAATCATGGGACACCGATCATCTGGCCAACGCTGCCGCCTACTGGACGGCGACCGCTGAGCGGTGGGAAGACGCCTTCATCCAGATGCGTAACCAAGCCCACGCAATCGAGTGGGAGGGGCTGGGCGGCGACGCGGTGCGCACCCGGACGAGCGGTGACCTGGCGGTGGTAACCGGCAAAACCAATCAGCTACGGAATGCCGCGAAAATTGCGCGCATTGGGGCCAGCAATATCAGCGCAGCGCAGCGTCGCGCGTTGTACGCCGTCGAAGACGCCCGCAACGAAGGGTTCCAGGTTGGCGAGGACTTGTCTGTCACAGACACCCGCGCCAGCGGGACGGCCGCAGAGCAAGCTGGTCGGCAAGCTCAGGCACAAGCGTTTGCCGCGGATATCAACCAACGTGCGACACAACTGCTCGGCGTAGAGGGCGATGTCTCGGGCCAACTCGGCGCCGCTGCCGCCGGTGTCGGCGCCATCAAATTCGCGGGACAAGCCAACGACCGCAACGGCATCCAGTTAGTCGACTGGAGCCACCAGCACGACGGCGGCGCACCACCACCAGCGCCCTCGAACCTGCCGCAACCGCTGAAGGATTTCATCAACTTGCAGCTGCAAGGAAAGCCGCTGCCTCCCATGACCGGGCCGCCGATCACTGAGATCGAGAACCGGATCAAAGTGATCCAGCAGACGCAGGAATGGCAGCAATGGCTTGCCGCGCAGCCTGATCCACATTTGTGCGGCACCAGTGACGTCGTATCGGCTTTGGGGGCGATGGCCGGTGGGGACCTGTCCCTGCTTGCCGGTGCCGCAGCCGCCCCCGAATCATTCACGGCAAGTTTCTGGGTAGGCCTCATGGGCTGGGCGGTTGGACAGGGGACTGCGATCAACGGTCTTGCGAAGTGCGTGCCATAGGCTCACGGTGGGAGGAAGCATGCAGCTGGCAATACCGATCGCTGGTGCCACATTCGTTCTCGTCGCCTTACTCGTCACCGTCCGTCGCCTGGTCCAAGCGCGGCCACACTCCAAAACCCGAAGAGCTATGTGGGGCACCCTGGGCCAGTTGGGGGCCACGGCGATTTTCCTTGCGTTGGCCACTTACCAGATGCACCGCGGCAACACGTTATTCCGATGGGAACTCGCCGCGATGGCACTTACTGCGTTCAACGTTGTGTTGACACTGGTCATATCCAAAAGGCGGGCCAACTCCTCCGCCTGAATAGTGCCGCCGCAGCCGGTTGGGGCGATGGGTACTGGCATGCCTGTCGTTCAAGTCGGGTACGCCTTTCCCCGGCGATTCGGACCCTGGGGGTGAGTAGGGTGCCGTAGGAACCACCCTGCTCACCTCTGGGGCCGTCTAACCCTTCTGGGCAGCCGCTTCCAAGACGTCGCGACCCACGCAACCCCGCCGACATGAAAACCGGTGTATCAGCCTCGCGATGAGGCGCCCCTGAGCGGAGTACTGCTCTTCAAGCCAAACATCGACTGGTCCACCGCACTTCAAGCACTTTTCGACTTTGCGCGTGTACTCCCGCATTGGCGTGCTCCCGCCAGTTTGAGCTNNGCTAGGAGCTGAAGCCGCAGAACTCTGTTGCAACCACCGGCAAGCCCTGGCTGATTTTCAGGACCTGATCGGCGTCGAGGTCGTCCCCACCTCCGGGGCCGTCTAAAAAGGCCCCCGGGATCGTTTCTGAGGGCCCTTTCTTGGGAGCGTTCCTAGTCGGTCGTTAGCGTACCCAAGGGCCGAGTCGACCTTTTCGATCAAGTTGGGCTGGTCATCGGGCCAGCAATAAACGGTGATCTTGTTTCTTCCGTCGTGATGTCCAGAGATGGCTTTTTGACCGGTGAACTGGGAGTTGAAGAACTGAGCCCAGTCGTAGCCAGTCGCCCCGACCGGAACTGGCGTGGTGCGGATCTCGTACTCGTTCTGCAGCTTTGCCGAGCCAGGGAGCTGGCCCTGTATTAACTCGGGCTCTCCATCGCGTGAAACGCCGGGCCGCGTGTCGTCGCTCATCGTGCACCCTCCTCATAGCTCCGGAACTCGGTGGCGATCTCCCGTACGCGTCGACCAAACTCCTCCGCCTGATCTGCGTCAAGCTTCCCGTGGTCTCCCGCGATGCGCATTGCGCGTGCGATGACTTCGCCCGTAGCAGCCTGCTCCCCATCGATGTACACCGATGCACCGCCTAGGTTGTATCCGTTGCCGTGGAAGTAACGGGTACCCCTATCAGGGTAGACGGCTTGCGACATGTGACCGTCGGCCATACTGACCTGCAAGAACGTTGGTGTCTCCGGCAGGATTCGAATGTGCGGCTTTCTGCTCCTGAGGCAGGTCAGTTTTCGATGAGTAGTGACACCCTGGTGACACCGAGGAGCTGGCCCCTCTAAGGCCATTGGCAGGACGAAAATGGCGGTCAGCCTCGCCGCCCGGCCCTTTCGGCGAACGCGTCGAGCGCGGCAAGCACGTCGGGGGAACGCCACACTCGGTTGCGGGGTCCACTGGTCGTCTCGACGAGGATTCCCGCCTCGGTGAGTGGGTTGAGGTAGCGGTGAGCGTTGGTGGACTCGATGCCCAGCTCCTGCGCCAGTAGCGCAGCGTTGACGACCGGGCGGCGGGTCAGCAAATCGGCGACCTTCCACACCGCCGAGTCGGACCGCGCGGTGATCACGTCGTTCCAGTTCTGCCGGATACCGCGAAGGTCGGCGACTAGCTGATTCCCGTTCGCGATAGCCAGGATGCTGGCCTGCGAGAAGCGCTCGACAATCGGCGCGGCGTCACCGTCGCGGTAGGTAGTCAGCGCGGCGAAGTATGCGCCCGTGTCGGCCAGCAGCCCGGCCGAGACNNGGCGGGTCAGGCCTTTGTTGCGCAGCATGGCTTGCACCAGTGCGCGGCCCGTGCGTCCGTTCCCGTCGGTGAAGGGGTGAATGGTCTCGAACTGCGCATGGGCCACCGCGATCTGCGGCAGCGCGGGAACGCCGGCGCGCTGCGCGAAGGCGATCAGGTCGCCGATCGCGTCGGGGATCAGCTCGTGGCGCGGGCCGACGAATGTCGCGCCGATGGGGGTGGGGCCACCGCCGATCCACACTGGCTCGGTACGGAATTCGCCGGGCGTATGGCGTGGGTCTTTGGCCATCAACGCGCGGTGCATCGCCAGGATGGCGTCGGCGTCGACAGTGTCGGACATGGTGACCGCTGCTCGCATCGCAGCGGTGTTGGCGACGATCATCTCCGCGTTGCGCTTGGGCTTGCCGCCGGATAGCTCCGCTTCGGCGATCGCGCGGGCTGATGCGGTCAGGTTCTCGATCTGTGAGCTGGCGGCGGACTCCGACCGCAGCAACACCGCGGCAAACGGTGCGATCTCGGCTCCGAGCTCGGCGTCGAAGCGTGTGATCTCGCGGCTGGCGGATTCGGCTTCTGCGAACACGGGCGGCGGCAGGTCCAGAACCAGGTCGGTAATGCTGGCCGGCAGTGCCGGGTGGCAGGTGCCGTATTTCGGCAGCGCGGCGCTCGCGTACCGCACCCCCTGCGGTTCCCAACGAACGTTCTCGTAGGTGACGGGGCGAAGTGAGGCCACCGCTCTAGTCTAACCTCAGTTATGTGGATAAGTGAAGTTAACGGTGTTGATTAACTTCACTTAACGCAGCGCTAAGTGAGGCTGGCTACGCCGTGAGCTTAATTACCGCGGCGAGCTGTTCGGGTATGGCGTTGACCAGCAGCGGAACGAGTCCGGAGAAAGGCGTCCCGAAGACGGTTACGTCAGTTGGCGGACCCGGGCCAAGAGGAGGAGGGGGATAACCCGGCAGGCTAATTGTCGCCATAAGGGGTTGTGGTTGAACAAGTATCCCGTCGAAGGGTATGTGCACCGTGATCAATATTGTCTGGGGCAACGGGGCCGTCACCGGCGGGAGAGGGGACGGCAACGGCAAAATGACTATCGACGCAGGGAGACCCGTCGGCACCAATATCGGCACGTCGACGATGAGTTGGCCGTTGAGGAAGCCGTTTGCCGCCTCGGCCGGAGCGTCGATGAGTGCACCGAGCGCTGCTGGGAAGTTCCCGGTCGCCAGGTCCTGGTCAAAAGTCGTCAGGCTATTTGCGACCGCGTTTAGTGTCGTGAAACCGGGACCCACTGTCGCGTAGGTGAGGACCAAGGGGTCCCCGAAGAAGGCGCTGAGTGATCCGGTCGCGGTCAACGGCTGCGTGAGGGTCACCGTAATGCTGGGGATGCTAAGCGTATTGAGCACGTTGGTGAAATTCTGCGACACTTGTCTCAGGATGGAGGGAGGCATCAGGTCGGTGAAAAACTGCGCTTCTTGTCCAGGGATGTGCATGATGTCGAATAGATCTCCCAGCGGGCCAAGCAGCACGGGATTCCCTGTGGCGACCAGGGAGACATTCGGGTAATTAACCACCACGCCAATCGTCACGTCGCTGGTGTCGAATCCGGTGACCAAAAGCTTTGAGAAGGCCTGTGCCAGGTCAGTAACCGCACCGGTGGGATTGCCTGCTAGAAGCGTCTGAAAGGCGACTTGAGCCGCGGTCTCAAAACCAGGCAGCCCCCCCACAAAGCTGGTGATCCCCTGGTTTAGCGACGTGGCGAACGTTTGGGCGAAGCCGACCTGAGCGGTGATGATCTGTTGCAGATAATAGGCGGCGTTGAAGGACAATAGTTCCTGGATACCGGCCTGGATAGCCGCCGGCAAATTTGCCAAATTGGCGGGGAAGTTCTGGATGGCGCTAGCCAGTGCGGAGGCAATCTCCTGCCAGTACACCTGCTGGTTGGCGACGACCTGGCTCAGGAACGGGAACGGGTGTGCGGCCCAGACTCGGTCAAGGGCCTGAAGGTTGGCGGCCGTGTTGGCGAAGAGTTGCTGGTAGGGGCCGGCAGCGGCGGGGGCATTCACCGCGTCCATCAGATTCTGCTCAGCGTTGGCGATCTCGGCGCTGAGATATGCTGCCGCGCCACCGTTCAACAAGCGAACGAACTCGGCATGAAAGTCCGCAGCTTCGGTGCTGACAGCTTGAAATTCCCGGCCGTACGTGCCGAACAGCTGCGAGACAGCGATCGACACCTCATCGGCTGCGGCAGTTGCGATCCCGGTCGTGGGGCCCGCTGCCGCCGTCGTTGCCTGCGCCAGCGTCGAACCGATACCGGCAAGGTTTCCGGCCACGGCTGTGAGCGTCTCCGGTGCCATGACCACGAACGACACGGTCATTTCCTCTCGCCCGACTTCCCGGGCCTGCGATAAGCAAGCAAACTGAGCGTAATCCCCTCACACCATCCGGGCCGGAGATTCGGTGTCTCAATTTGAACAAAACAGACGGCCAGACATTGACTTGGCGCACCGGCGGCAGCAATCAGACCAGTGGTCGAGGCCGTCGCTGCCATCGGCGTGCACCCGATCTGGATCGTGGCGGATCATCGGCCTCTAGGTGCAAAGATATTGCCCGTTCAGCACACAATTCGACGGTGGCGAGTAGGAACCGGTCAGCACGCCTCTTAGACCACCTGTGGCCGAACCACCGGGTGCAATGGTGCGATTCCAATTCGCGGGGGTGAGAACATAGTGCGTGCCAGATTGCGCAAGGGTGCTATTCCACGTGTGCGAGACGGATTCTCCTACCGGCAAGTCGAATTCAAGCTTCCAATCGGTTAGCTGCACCATGCTCGAGTTGGTGACGGTGAAGTGGGCGATGAAACCTGTCTGCCACGCGTGTTCCACCGACAGTGTCGCGTTGACCGCAGCCGCACGGGCTACGGGGGCGATGCCGAGGCCGAGGATGGCAACTATCAATGCCGACACAGTTACGTGAAGCGCTGTGCGCCAGAGCTTCTCGCAACGGCTTAGTCCGGTCATGGGAGCCAACACTATAGCTAAACACGGGAAATAGGCCCGCCCATCGCGCGCAAGCTGCAGTAACTTTGCTCAATCGAAACCGTAATGAAATCTTAGGCTCGGTCCACTGCAGCCAATCGAGTTGCCGGGGCGGGAACCCCCTCGCCACTTAACAGGCCGCCGTTACTTCGTGATTGCGCGGGCAGCCTGTTCGATCACGTCGGCCACGACGTCCGGGTGAGAGACGGTGACAGCGTGCGATGAGTGCCCCTTCTTGGTTCACTCGTCCTTCAGATACGCGGCCGTGCCATCGGCCCTGGTGCTCAACAGTGCGATGCCAGTAATCGATAACTTCCTACACAAAATTCGAGTCCTGCAGCCCATGACGCGGCCGGGCAAAACCAGCCGGCCCGTCGATCAACGAGATCCAGGCTCCCACACCACCGACGCAATAAAGGCGGTCAGCGACCGTCTTCACACCTGGTTGGCTAGCTGACCCAGCGAAATCCCCTCCTGCACGATGCTGCGCGCCTCATGTTCTGCGCACACAATGCCGCGATCAGCGAAGTACCGAACAACCACCCTCACCGCGGAGTCCTCGTTCGTGGGGAAGCCTGCGAGGCGCCGAAGGCCGTCCAGGTGCTCGGGGCGTTCCGGTTCGGTCATGGCGGTCATTGAACGCCAGCCGTACGACAGACGGGCCGCCCCTGAGGAGAACAGGGGCGCCGTGCGCCGGGCGTGGCACTCCACCTGAGCCCGGCACCACAGGGTCAAGTTTCAGTCGTTGGTTGAGACCAGCTTCAGGTGGAGCAGGCACAGATCCGGTGTCACGAACGCGTCGAGCCGCTCGGCGGTGATCGGTGTTCCCCAGGCTTCTAGGGTTCCTCGAACGAGCCCGAGGTGGAGTTGGCAGACGACGTTGGGCTGGTTCTCGGCGGGCACTGTCACGTTAAGTGAAGCGGACACGGCCACTAATCACATTAGCCACGTACGTCACACGTGACCTGGGGGTTCACGAGAACGAAAAGCCTCAAATCGCGGTGTAATTGATTAATGTGACAGTGCCCTCCCACGCGCGGTGGCCTGTGAGA
>PLSK01000123.1 GCA_003165155.1 Mycobacterium sp.
CTTTGCCGTTGAGCTTGAGCAACACTTCGCAAAAGTAGAAGCCGAAGTAGTCGCCAGTCAGGCCCTGCCGGGACAGCACTTGATAGACGTCGGGGAGGCTCTTGAGCAGTCCGTCGACATAGTCGCGGTCGGACAGCACTTGGCCAGACATGCGGTCGGTCTCGCGCACCACGTCCTTGATCGGCTGGCGTGCCTGGACGAGCAGGTCGGCGATCGACCCGGCGGCTGCGTTTATGTAGGCCAGCCCGGTGGAAATGTCGGTCTTACGCTGCGCCAAGCCGTCCATGAGCTGGGATAGCTTGTCCAAGCCGTCAGAGAACTCGCGGTCGCGCGTGCCGAAAGTGTGCAGCACGGTGTTCAAGTTGGTGATCAGCTCGCCGATCAGCTCGCCGCGCCCGGCCAGGGTCGAGGTGAGCATCGAGGTCTGCGCCAGCACGGAGGCCAGGGTGCCGCCTTGCCCTTGGAAAATTCGCAGCAATTCACCGGACATGGCGTTCACCTGATCGGGATCCAACGCGCGGAACAACGGGCGGAAGCCCCCGATCAGCGCATCGATGTCGAGCGCGGGCGACGTTCGCGCCAGCGGAATCGTCGCGCCCGGCGGCAGCCAGCGTGGGGGCCCGGGGCCCTCTTCGAGCGCGAGATAGCGGTCGCCGATCAAGTTTTCGTAGCGCACGACAGCTTTGGTGCCCTCGCTGAGCCGCACCCCTTTGTCGACGGTGAAGTCGATGCTTACCGTGCCGTCGCGATGCAGCGTGAGGTCGCCGACCTTGCCGGCCTCCACCCCGGCGATGCGGACGAAGTTGCCGGCCTTCAGACCGGATATGTTCGAGAACACCGCGTGATAGCCGGTGCGGTCCTCGAACCGCAGTTGCCCGAACACCGCGATCAGCGCGAACGTGAAAACCAGGCAGACCGCCGTGAACAGCGCGACACGCGCGATGACGCCAGACAGCTTCCTTCTCATGGCGGCGGCGGCACCCCCCCGCGCCAGTTGTAGCGTGGCGCTTCGGGCGGATTCTTGGTGGTCGGGAAGTAGTTGGCCCACCATGGATTGCCGACCCACGGACTGGTGCGGATCTCGTCCGGCTCGGTGCCCCAGCCGGTGTCGGTGACCAGCGAGCGCACCGGGAAGTTCGCACTGGGGTCGGGCAGCGAACCACAGCTGGGTTTGCCCCCCGGACCGCCTGCGGCATTTACCTTCGGGAGGTGTTTCGGGTATCGGTACGGGTCGTCGCCGAAAAGCAGGGCGGCGTCCATGATGAACGAGTAGCCATTGCCTCCGAGCATGTCCCGGCCGCCGTGGTCCACATACCATTGCGCGCCCTGGAACAGGCAAGTGTAGGTCGGCGAGTATTTGTTCAGCAGAGCCGTGGTCGGGTCGAGCAGGTTGATGGACCGCACGATGTTGGATTCGTTGGTGCCGATGACGTTGATGCCGGCCTGGCTGAGGCCCACCGCCGACAACAGCAGCGAGTCGAGGGACCGCTGATTTTCGGTGAGCGTGATGCTGCTAGTCGTGGCCGAGTCAAGGATCGACAGGATATCTTGCGCCGCATCGGAATAGATGGCCGTGGTTTTGCCGAACAACCGCCAGTCCTTACCGATCGTTTCCATCCGGGGGTTGACGGTCAGCAGGAGGTTGTTCGCATCGGTGATCGCCTGTCCAATTCGATCACCCTTACCGCGCAGTGATTGCGCGAAGGCCGACAAGATCGCGTTCAGCTTCGCCGGGTCAAGGGCCTGGACCACCGACTGCAGGTTCTCGAAGACCGTGTTGACTTCGACGGTGACGTTGCGGGAGTGCAGCACCGCGCCGGGCTTCAGCCCTGCGGGGCTGGGGTAATTGGGCACGATCAGGTCGACGTATTTGGATCCGAACGCCGTGGTCGATTTGATCTCGGCTTCGAGGTTGCTCGGCAGGTATTTGAATGGGCCTGGGTCCATCTTCAATTGCAGCTGGGCCGCTTTCACATCGGTGCCGATCGACGCGACCTGGCCGACCTGCACACCCCGCAACTTCACCTTGGCGCCGGGTTCCATCACCAGTCCCGCCCGGTCCGACACCAGCGTGAGCGGGATGAACGTCTGGAATTTGCCGGAGAACGCCCCCGCGGTCAGCGCGATCAGACCCCCGATCAGGATGAACAACGTCGGCGCCCACCAAATCGGGTCGATCTTGCTGGTGCGGACCCTATTTCCTCTGCCGACGCCGCTGGTGCTGTGGTTGCTCACGCGGTCATCCCGACAAGTTGAAGTTGCCGTGCTGCCCGTAGACGGACAGCGAGATCATCAGGGTCACGAAGGCCGTGACGATCATCGACGACCGCACTGAACGGCCGACCGCCTCCCCCACACCGGCGGGACCACCTGTCGCGGTGAAACCGTAGTAGGTGTGCACGACCATCACCCCGACCGCCATCGTCAGCGCCGCCACGAACGACCACAACAAATCNNTGGGACGCAAGAACGTGGAGAAGTAATGCTCGTAGACGCCGCGGGACTGGCCGTAAACGTAAATCGTGAGGAACTTAGCCGCGATGAACGACATCAGCACGGCGACGGCGTAGAGCGGGATCACGACCAGCACGCCGGCGATAATCCGCGTCGACGCCAGATAGGTGACCGAGCGGATGCCCATCACTTCCAGCGCGTCTATCTCCTCGTTGATCCGCATCGCGCCCAACTGGGCGGTCGCGCCGGCACCGATCGTGGCCGCCAATGCCAAGCCGGCCGTGGATGGCGCGATCATGCGGACGTTCAAGAACGCCGACAGAAAACCAGTCAACGCTTCGACTCCGATGTTGGACAACGTGTCATAGCCCTGTACCGCGACCAGGGCGCCAGTGGTCAGAGTGAGGAAGCCGATGATGCCCACGGTGCCCCCGATCACCGCCAGCGCACCGGTACCCATACCCATCTCCGCGATCAGCCGCAGCACTTCTCCCGGGTAGCGCCGCACCGCATCGACGATGGAGGCCAAAGATTTCCCGTAGAACGCGGTCTGTTCGCCGAGTTTGCGGGTGGCAGAAACCAGCCTGGGTCCAATAGTGGCGAACCATATCGGCTCGCGCGCCACATCGCTCATTTAGCGGTCACCTTTACTCCGAGCGCGGTGACCACGATGTTGATGAAGAATAAGCCCATGAACGAAAAGACCACGGTCTCGTTCACCGCGT
>PLSK01000206.1:0-4235 GCA_003165155.1 Mycobacterium sp.
AGCGCCATCCGCTGCTGCGGGTCGATGTTGTCGGCTTCGGTCTTGGCCACCGCGAAGAACTCTGAGTCGAAGCCCTTGATGTCTTTCAAATAGCCACCGCGGGTGCGGGCCTGCGCGATTCGCTGCGCCAGCCGCGGCTCTTCAAGGAATTCCGACCAGCGGCCTTCGGGCAGGTCGGTGATGGCGTCGCGGCCTTCCAACAGCGCCTGCCAGGTTTCGTCGGGGCTGTTCATATCGCCGGGCAGCCGCGTGGCCAAGCCCACGATCGCGATGTCGACGCGTTCCGCCGGGCCGAGGCGCGACCAGTCGACGGTGTCGACGTCGTCGTCTGCTCTTTCGGGCTCGCCTTCGACGATGCGGGTCGCCAGCGCTTCAATAGTCGGATGCTGGAAGGCCACCGCGACCGAGAGCGTGACGCCGGTCATGTCCTCGATGTCGGCGGCCATTGCCACGGCATCCCGCGACGACAAGCCCAGCTCCACCATCGGCACCGACTCGTCGATACCGTCGGGTGACTGTCCCACGGCTTTGCCCACCCAGTTGCGCAGCCACTGCCGCATCTCGGGGACCGTCAGCTCGGTCTTATGGGCGGGCGCGACCGATTGCTCGGGCTCGGGTGTGTTTTCGTCGATGTTCTCAGTCATGTTTACCGTGCTCAGTTCGATTCGCTGGCGAACGCCGTCGGGGAACCGACGCCGCTGCGCAGGCTGCCGTCAAGGTATGCCGCGCGACAGGCGCGGCGGCCGATCTTGCCACTGGAGGTACGGGGAATCGCTCCGGCCGACACCAGCAGAACGTCTCGCACGGTCACCCCGTGCCCGACGGCGATGGCCGCCCGGATGTCGTCGGCGATGGGCTCGTAGTCCAGCTTGTGTGAGCCGGCGGCCCGCTCCCCGACGATGACCAACTGCTCGGAAGTGTCCTCGGAATCAAACTTCAGTCCGGCGTGCGGGTTGTTGAATACCGCCTGCGGCAACTCGTTGGCTGGGACGGAGAATGCGGCCACGTAGCCGATCCGCAGCGCCTTGGTCGATTCCTGCGCCGTGGACTCCAGGTCCTGCGGGTAGTGGTTGCGGCCGTCGATGATGACAAGGTCCTTGATCCGGCCCGCTATATAGAGGTGGCCGTCGTGGTACGTGCCGTAGTCGCCGGTGCGTACCCATAGCCCGTCGTCCGCAGCGCCCTGCGCGTGCGATTCCTGGATACGCGACTTGAGGATGTTGCGGAAAGTCTGAGCGGACTCTTCTTCCTTGCCCCAGTAGCCGGCGCCCAGATTGTTGCCGTGCAACCAGATCTCGCCGACCTGCCCGTCCGGCAGTTCGGTCGCCGAGTCGGCGTCCACGATGGCCGCCCATTCGTCGACGCCGACCTTGCCTGCGGAAACCTGCGGAACGGCGTTCGGCGCGTCCGCGGCCACCTCGACGAAGCTGCCTTTGTTCAGCGCGTCGCGGTCTACCTGGATGATTTTTGGCTTCTCGTCCTTCGGGGTGGTCGAGACGAACAGTGTCGCCTCGGCCAGGCCGTACGACGGCTTGATGGCGGTCTCCTGCAGTCCGTAAGGCGCAAACGCCTCGTAGAACTTGCGCATCGACGCCGGCGAAACCGGCTCGCTGCCGTTGAGGATTCCCTTGACGTTGCTCAGGTCCAGCGGCGGCTCGTCGTCGCGGGGCAGGCCGCGCATGGCAGCGTGCTCGAACGCAAAGTTCGGCGCGGCCGAAAAGACGCCCCCAGTCTCGCCTGGCTTGCGGGCGAGTTCGCGGATCCAGCGGCCGGGCCGGCGCACGAACGCGGCGGGCGTCATAAAGGTGAAGCTCTGGCCCATCACCGGCGCCAACAGCGCGGTGATCAGACCCATGTCGTGGAAGAACGGCAGCCACATGCAGCCGCGGTCGCCTTCGGTGCCCTCCAGGGAATTCAGCACCTGTAGCACATTGGTGGGCAGGTTCAGATGGCTGATCATCACGCCCGTTGGCGTGCGGGTGGAGCCCGAGGTGTACTGCAGGTACGCGGTGGTGCCCTCGTCGGCCTCTGGCTCCTGCCAGGTGGAGGCGACCTCGGTGGGCACCGCGTCTACGGCGATCACGCGCGGCCGTTCCTTGGCGGAACGGGCACGGATGAACTTGCGGACGCCCTCCGCGGCGTCGGTGGTGGTCAGAATCGTCGACGGGGCGCAGTCATCCAGCACCGCGTGCAACCTGCCGACGTGACCCGGCTCGGCCGGGTCGAACAGCGGAACCGCGATCCGGCCGGAGTACAGCGCACCGAAGAAAGAAATGAGGTAGTCGAGGTTCTGCGGGCACAAGATCGCGATCCGGTCACCCGGCTGGGTGACTTGCTGCAGACGCGCACCGACGGCGCGGTTCCGGGCGCTGAAATCTGACCAGAGGATGTCGCGCGCTACGCCGTCACGTTCGGTGGAGAAGTCCAGGAATCGGTAGGCCAGCTTGTCGCCACGAACCTTCGCCCACTTCTCAACGTGACGAACCAGGTTCGTATTAGCGGGGAACTTGATCTTCCCCTGCACGATGAAGGGGTTGTGGTACGCCATGCCGTTCTCTCCTGTCACACCTACATGCCGGCTTATACGCCGGCTACTGCCGACGGCCCGCGCCCCGCGCCCGCGTGCGCGCGATCAGCGCCGGTGCAACCCGGCTTTGACCCGATCGGGTCACCACAAGCCTCTCACTGCTCTTAATTTTCTCTTAATGTTAAGGCGCGCCGCGCGGCAGACCAAATCACAAGGTACCGCCGATCGCTCCCAGGACTGACCACTACACAGCCATGTCACCCATGTTTGGGATGCGGCGCGTTGTCTATCTGCGCATGCGCCCAGTTCAGCGTCCAATCGGTCGCCGGCGCCCCGTCCAGACTCCAGAACTGGGTGGTCGCATACAACGCATGAACAGGCTGGCCTGCGCCGCCGGCCAGCGTGTTCAGTGTATTCGACAGGTTAGCGACGCTGAACGCGTCCTCCGGGGCGGCGCAGATGAGGTCGCCCGGAGCGCAGATCTCGTTTGTCCGCCCGTCGAGCGAGCCGAAGCCACCCGGCCGGGGGCCGGTCATCGTCAACCCCATCCCGGCCAGGATGGGCACCTCGTGCAGGGTTACCTCGGCACCTTCGCCCGGGGGGTTGGGCCCGATCTCCTTGCCTACCCCCTGCTGGCGGCGGCCGTCGGCGATCAGCGTCACACCGAGTAGCAGGTCGTCATCCACCGGACCCCGGCCGTCCCCTATTTCGCTGGCGATGTCGCCGAGGATCACCGCGCCCTGCGAAAAGCCGATCAGCACGTAGCTGGTCAACGGGCATTTGTTGGTCATGTCGGTCATCGCCTCGACCGTCGCTTTGGTGCCCTCTGCCCTGCTGTCGTCGTAGGACATCTGTTTGACGCCGCCCACCGGATTGTTGAACTGCGCCGTGTAGGGGACGGTGTACGGCTGCACCCGNNCCGGGAACGTTAATCAACTGCACGTCGGGGCAGGACGCGTCCTGCGAGGCCGGCCGGGCTTTGTGCGGGTGAGTCGTGGTAGCACCCGGAGGCAACACACCTGGCGGCACCGCGTCGGGCGTAGATTCGTTGCTCCGCAGCATGATCACCACGGCCAGAATGACCAGCGCTACGACGACCGCCATGGTGCAGGCCGCAATCCAGGCCAGGATTCGGTGGCGTTTGGCGCGGGCGTTCTTAGCCATGTTCTCCTGCTAGGACGAGTCGGAAGGGCTCGGAAAGCCTGGGTAACACGCGGTGGCCGACCGGACCCCTGCTGCGCCCTTTACACGGTACCGGGACCGCCTGCCTAGCGAATGGCTCCGACGATCTCGCCCGACATGGCACCGAGCTGGCCCGCCCACGAGCCCCAGCCGTTGTCGCCGCCGCCCGGGAAGTCAAAGTGGCCGTTGTGCCCACCATTGCTTCGATACTGCTGGTAGAACTCCCGGCTGCTGCCCATTGCCGCGCCGGCCTGGCCGATCATGGCGGCGGGATCGCTAGCGTCCTGGGTGGTCGGGCTGTACACCCAAAGCCGGGTGTTGTTCTCCGCCAACAGCGCGGCATGCACCCACGGGTCGTGCCACTTCCACCGGCCCAGCTGCGGGGCGCCCCACATCCCATTGCCGTCGATGCCGCCGAATTGCTGCAGGCCGGCCAGGATCGCCCCGTTGTAGTTGGTGCTCGACGGATACAGGAACCCGGACAGCGAGCCGGCGAAGCCGAAGCGGTCGGGGTGGAAGGCGGCCA
>PLSK01000206.1:4262-13477 GCA_003165155.1 Mycobacterium sp.
ACGGAAATCCCCTTGCCGGCGAGTGTGTTCATCGCGTTGCCCGCGGTGACCCAGTTGCTGACGTCCGGGCCGGCGTCGAAGGCGTCCAGCAGATAGACCGCGTGCGGTCCGCCGGCCAGGAACGCCACCGGGATATCCCGCCCCATCGCTCCCGACGGCACCATCAGGGTTTCGACACCGGCCGCTGTAGCTTTGCCGGTGATTCCCGCCGTCCCCGGTACCCCCGCCAGCAGGGCCACACCAACCGACAGCGCGGCGACGCAGAACACTCGCAGCAGCGTTGACAGACTCCGTAAGCCCATCGTGCCTCACCCTCCGTCGTCCATTGCCTATCCGCTGTGAGCACAGTATCCAGCGCCGCGACCAAGCCGATCCGCCGGGTAGTGAAATAGCCCACACCCGGAGCGTCCTGAGGCAATCAAAAGGGCGGCGACCCCGAAGGATCGCCGCCNNGCGTTCAGCTGCGCACCCCAGTATTCCCAGCTGTGCGTGCCATTGGCGTCGAAGTTCCATATCGCGTTGTGGCCGCCGGCGCCGTTGTAGGCCGTCTGGAACTTCAGGTTGCTGTCGCGGACGAAGCCCTCGAGGAACTTCGCGGGCAGGTTGTCCCCACCCAGGTCCGACGGCTTGCCGTTACCGCAGTACACCCAGATCCGGGTGTTGTTCGCGACCAGCGTCCCCACCTGCAGAGACGGGTCGTTACGCTGCCACGCGCCCCCGTCGCCCGTCGGGCCCCACATGTCCGAAGTCTTGTAACCGCCGGCGTCACCCATCGCGAGGCCGATCAGCGTCGGGCCCATGCCCTGGGACGGGTCCAACAGCGCCGACAGCGAGCCGGCGTAGACGAACTGGCTGGGGTGGTACGCCGCCAGGATCAGCGCCGACGACCCGGCCATCGACAGACCGACGGCCGCGCTGCCGGTCGGCTTGACCTCCTTGTTGCTCTGCAGGTAAGCAGGCAGCTCACTGGTCAGGAAGGTCTCCCACTTGTAGGTGGTGCAGCCGGCTTTGCCGCAGGCGGGCTTGTACCAGTCGGAGTAGAAGCTGGACTGCCCGCCGACAGGCATGACCACGGCGATGCCCGACTGGTTGTACCACTCGAACGCCGGGGTGTTGATGTCCCAGCCGTTGTAATCCTCCTGCGCGCGCATACCGTCTAGCAGGTACAGCGCGGGCGCGTTGGCGCCACCGCTCTGGAACTGGATCTTGATGCTGCGGCCCATCGCGGCCGACGGAACCTGCAAGTACTCCACCGGCAGGCCCGGGTGTGAGAACGCCCCAGCCGTTGCCGCGCCCCCCACGGCGCCAATCAGACCCGACAGCAGAGCCGCGGACGCGGCCCCTACCAGGAGTCGGCGCGGGAGAACCGCCGCGGCGCCGCGAAACCTGTCAACAAGCCTCATTCTTGCTTCCNNTCGGTGCATCCCCAAGTCGGCGCATCCCCACATGCGGGCGCATCTCGATCACGTCCAACCGCCCGCGCTGAGCGCAGCAGTGCCCATGTAGTCAATCACAAGATAGGGCAAGCCTTCTCATCGAGCAGGTCACACAAACCGTGATCCCGCGGCGGTTCGTTGTGATTTTCCGGCCGCAAATGGCGTCCCAGCATCCCGTCGTCGCATGTGCCTGCTGGCGGCTGCGGTGCTGGTGAGCAGTCAATTGTGACGTTGCTGTGAGGGGTGGTGTCCTCGACCGACCCCTCGGGGCCATGATTGTTTCGAGATTTGCCGAAATTTAACCTCGCGCGGCCTACTCGCTAGGGGCGGGCGGGCCCGCGTCTGGGACGTCGAGGCCGCACCTGACGAGCTCGTAAAGCGGAACCCGGTCGATCCGGTACTGAGTGAATTCGAAGGAGTTCACGAAGTTGGAAACGAACCGGTGCGGGGTCATCGGGGAGCGCACCGAGCTCAGTACTGCCTTGGTCGCGGGGCACTGCAGGGCCGCCGTCGCTTCGGCCACCCACTGCGGGTCCAGGTAGCCCGGGATGCCCGGGCGCACCTTCACCCATGGGCCATCGGCGATCACCCAGTCGGGAAAGAGGTTCTTGTCGTGCCCGATCCGGCCGTGCTCCAACCGTGCCGTGTGCTGAGCAAGTGGATTCGCCAACCCGATTTGGTCGATCACCCTGACATCGAGCCCCACGTTCATTCCCAGCATGCCAAGATTGGTGAAAAATACTGTGTGTTCTGGCTTTTGGGGCGCCTTGCTATCTGCGGAAGCCACTGGCGGTGGCGGGATCATCGGTACCAGGTCCCACTGGTTGTAGTTGCCCGATGGCAGCAACAACGCCCCGTCCGGAGTGTTGTTGAGCGCTACCAGGACGGCGGCCATCCTCGGGTAATCCAGGTAGTCCGCGGCGGTCAACGGATGGGCGTGCCCGGTGGCCTGAGCGTAGAAACGGCGCTCGTCGACGATTCCTGTGTAGGTGACGCGGGTGGCGTCATCACCCATTCCCGGCGAGTTCGCTGCCCACAGCGACCAGCCGGCGGTCCCAACCCAGAGCACGCCGGCGGCGATACCCAGCCAATAACCGGTCTCCCGCGAGTAGTGCTTCCCGTCGGGAAGCGCTAGAGGAACGACGGACACCGGAGCCAGCAAACAGAAGAGCGGCGCCAGCAAGACCCGGCCATGCATGAAGTCGCCGCCCTGCCGGATCCAGTAGAACGCCTGGAGCAGTCCACTCACGACGACGAAAACCACGACGGCCGCTGGGCTTTGCACCGCTTGAGCCACCCGGCCGTAGTTGGGGGCCAGCATGGGACGCGAGAATGAAGGCCGGCGACGCGCAGCCATCAGGAGCAATCCGAGCGGCACCAACAGCACGACCGGTGCCCACAGCGCGTAGGGCTCGCTGAAATTCGCAAGGTAGATCATGCCTTGTGCCCACTTGTCCCCGGCCGCGTCCTTGGCCAGCGCGGTTCCCGGCACGAGCAGGCCGTAGTAGCCCATCCGGAAGATCTGATAGGCGACCGGCAGGAGTCCTCCGGCCACCACGATCAGCACACGGCGGCGCCAGTCGCGGGCCGCGATCAGCATCATGATCAGCGCCGCACCGCCCATCAACGCCAACTCGGGCCGCACGAGAACGCTGCTCCCGGCGACAAAGGCCAGCGCACCGAGGAACGCCCGGTTATCCAACCGAAGTCGTGACGGCTGCGACCAGCAGACCATCATCCACCACAGCAAACCCAGATACGCGAGCACCAGCCCACTTTCCAAGCCGGATGTCGCGAAATCACGCGCCGGTGGCAGCGCGATGTAGACCAGCGCGCCGGCGGGCAGCATGATCGCCCGGCGGCCGCGCAAGCTCGGTGCGTACAGCCGCCCCGTTCCCAGCATCAGGAATGCCACGCCCAGCACGGAAAGCACCAGGGCCAGCGCCAGCGCCACGTATTCCATGCGCATCGGGCCGCCGATCCAGCTTCCCGCGTACATCAGATAGGTCCATGCCGTGGAGGTGTTGGCCTCCACCCGCTCACCCTGGTTGAAAACCGGCCCATTGCCGGCAAGCAGATTGCGAACTGTACGCAGCACGATCAATCCGTCATCGGCGATCCAGCGCCGCTGCCAACTCCCCCAGCCAAACAGCGCGGCGACAACCAGCACCCCAGTCCACAGGCTGACCCGGACCGTGGTGCTGTACGGGAACGCCGGCCGAGCGCCCAGGCTGATCACCGGCCGACGACGCACCGCCCCCTGCCAGGTGGCCGTCAGACCGGGACTAACCGAAGGCAACAGCGGCACCAACGGTTCCGATCCAGGCCAGAACCAGCAGCTGGAACACCCGGTCTCGCAGAGCGATGTCTTCGGGCTCCCCGGCCAGCCCGCCGTCGACGTCCACCGCGTAGCGCAGGATCGCGATGGTGAACGGAACCATGGAGATCGCGTACCAAGACCCCGAGTGGTGGTCACGCTCGAACGCCACCAGTCCGTAACACATCACGACCGCGGTGGCAGACATCGTCCAGACGAACCGCAGGTAGGTGCTTGTGTAGTTCTCCAGTGACTTGCGGATCTTGGCGCCGGTGCGCTCCGCCAGCTGCAGCTCGGCATACCGCTTGCCTGCCGCTATGAACAGCGATCCGAACGCCGCGGTCAGCAAAAACCATTGGGACAGCGGTATGCCGGTGGCGACACCCCCGGCGATTGCCCGCAGCAGAAACGCCGACGACACGATGCAGATGTCGATCACCGCTTGGTGCTTGAGGCCGAAGCAGTACCCGAGCTGCATGGCGATGTAGACGGCCATCACGACGGTCAGGTTCGGCGTCACCAGCCAGGCAATTCCCAACGAGGCCAGCCCAAGAACCGCCGACAGGGAGTAGGCCAGCCACACGGGCACCACGCCGGCCGCGATTGGCCGGAACCTCTTGGTCGGGTGCTCCCGGTCGGCTTCGACGTCGCGCACGTCGTTGACCAGGTATATCGACGAGGCGCCGAGGCTGAACACCACGAACGCAACCAAAACCTGGGTGAGCACCGCGGCGTAGTCGTGGTGGATAGGCCCGCCAAGCGCTGCCAGCGGCGCGGCCAGCACCAGCGCGTTCTTCATCCACTGCCGCGGGCGCATCGCCTTGATCACCCCGGTGATCAGATTCGCCGGGGGACCGACGACCACGTCTTTACTCATCCGGCCACACCTCCATCTCGAACGCTCTCGAGCCAGAGTGCAAGGCGCGCGACCGCGGCGCCGAGCGCCACGCCGAAGGCAACGTCGCTGGGATAGTGCACCCCCAGCACGATCCGGGACAGCGCCATGGGCGGTATCAGCAACGCGGGTAACGGCAGCCCGCTGGCCCGCCCAAGCAGGATGGCCGCGGCGGTGGTGGAAGTGGCATGCGCTGACGGGAAACTCAGCTGACTGGGTGTGCCGACATTTACCGCGACGGCCGGGTGATGCGGCCGTTTGCGTCGCACCAAACGCTTGAGCAGTACCGCGGCCGCGTGGGCGGCGAACGCGCCGGCCCCTGCGACCAACCAATCGCGACGACGGCGTGGCAGCAGGAGCGCTCCAAGCAGCGACACCACCAGCCAGCCGATGCTGTGCTCCCCGAAGTGCGACAGCGCACGCGCGGCGGCCAGCACACCAGGGCGTTCAGCCAGTGCCGACTGAACGGCCACCATTGCGGCCACCTCGCCGCGCGGTGCCTCTGTTTGAAGGGCCTCAGGCATGCTCGGGCTCTTTTTGGGTGGGAGCGGGGGGCAACACCGTCTCCCACTTCTGCATGCTGGACAGCACGGGCAGCGCGTCCCGGTACGCCTTGCGCATCTCGTCGAACCGGCTGACCAGCTGACGCTGACGGCGAAGCGACTGAGTTAGCAGCGTGAACATCTTGCGCCGATCACGCTGCCGGTAGACCACTCCGCAGCCGTCAGCCGTCGTGACGGTGACGCCGTCGACCGTGCACAGCCGGAACCAGCGCGCGTCCTGGGTCGGCACGTTGTACTCGGGGCGTTCATGGTGGGTGGGGTCGGCGACCTTGAGGTTGTGCAGGATCCCGCGGACCAGCCGGTAGCCGATGGACACCGGGTTCACCGGCGGCTTCATCGCCTGGCTTTGGTGCAACGGCGGGGGCAGTTCGGAGGCCGCCGGCAACACGACCGCGTCCGGGTATTCCCTACGTATCCGGTGTACTTCGGGCAGCGCCGATTCCAGGATCGAGAATATGTGCTCCGGGCCGGCAAGGAAGTCGTCGATTGCCCTGTTCTGAATTTCCACCGTTGAATATTCCAGGCAGGCAAGGTGTTTCAGGGTCGCCTTCAGATGGCTGCGGACCAAGCCGGCGACGTCACCGTCCCAGTGCATCGCTGCGACCACGAGGCGGTTGCGCAGATGGAAGTAGGCCTGCCAGTCGATGGCGTCGTCCTTATCGCTCCAGGCCATGTGCCAAATCGCCGCGCCGGGCAGCGTGACCGTGGGGTAGCCGTGCTCGGCGGCCCGCAGGCCATAGTCCGCGTCGTCCCATTTGATGAACAGCGGCAGCGGCTGCCCGAGTTCTTCGGCGACCTGCCGCGGGATCATGCACGTCCACCAGCCGTTGTAGTCGACGTCGATGCGCCGGTGCAGCAGCTTGCTGTTGTCTTCGTTGTCGTTCAACGGATATTCGGCGAAATCGTGGTCGTACTCGGTGTGCGGCGCGGCCGTCCACATGAAGTTCGTCCGGTCCACAATCTCGCCCATGATGTGCAAGTGCGACGGCTCCTGCAGGTTTAGCATCTGGCCGCCCACCAGCATCGGAGTCTTGGCGAAGCGGCTGATGGCCAGCANNCCGAGCCGCCGAGGTTGGGCTGGTCGTGAATGGAGAGTCGGTTGCCCAAGCGGGCAGCCGCGGCGGGGAAGTCCGGATGGTCACGCACTTTGCGGACGCCCTGGTCGGGCACGATCACCGCGCCGATCACCTCGTCTACCAACGGGTCTGCGGTGAGTTCACCCAGCGCGTTGGCGCAATCCGCGGGGCGGTTGAACGTTGGAATGCCGACCGCGATGTTGGCCGTGCCCGGTGCCGGTTCCGCCGCGTACCAGCCGCCGCTGAGCAGCGTGACCGCGGTGTCGGTGGTGATGTCGAACCAGATCCACCCGCCGTCCTCGAACGGCCCCAGGCTCACCTCGACCTCGACCACCTGAGGCGTAGATGGCTCATCTGCGCTGGCGGCGAACTGGCGGCCCTCGATGAAGATGCGTGCGCCGGTGGCCTTGGTCCGGTAGACGTCGACGCGCCCGGCGCCGGTCACCTCCACGCGCAACACCACCGATTTGCAGATCGTCCAGCGGCGCCAGTAGCTGGCGGGGAACGCGTTGAAGTAGGTCGCGAACGACACCTCGGACTCTTTGCCGATCTGCAGCGAGGTGCGGCTTGTCGAATGCGCCCGCCGGGAGTTGGTGGTCGACTCTTCCAGGTACAGCTTGCGCACGTCGAGGGGCTCACCCGGACGCGGCAGGATTATTCGGGACAGCAGGCTCACGGCACTCATGCGCCCGCGCCCTCCTTATTGGTTTCGTCTTCGATTAGAGCGGTCCCGTCGCGCAAGTGTGGCGCGAGGGTGTTGTCATACATGTTCAGCGCGCTGGCAATGGCCATATGCATATCCAGATATTGGTAGGTGCCCAGCCGCCCGCCGAAAAGTACCTGCGAGGCGGCGGTCTCGGACTTCGCCCTCGCCCGGTAGGTGGCCAACAGGGCCCGGTCGGCCTCCGTATTGATCGGATAGTAGGGCTCATCGTCGTCCTCGGCGAACCGTGAGTACTCCCGCATGATCACCGTCTTGTCGGTCGGGTAGTCGCGCTCGAGGTGGAAGTGCCGGAACTCGTGGATGCGGGTATACGGCACGTCGAGGTCGTTGTAGTTCATCACCGGCGTGCCCTGAAAATCCCCGATAGGTAGCACTTCCATTTCGAAGTCCAGTGTGCGCCAGCCGAGCCGACCTTCGGTGTAGCCGAAGTATCGATCCAGGGGTCCGGTATATACAACCGGCGCGCCGGGACTGTCTTTACGCACCTGCTCGCGGACTTCGAACCAGTCGGTGTTCAGCCTGACCTCGATGCGATCGTCGGCGGCCATGTTCTCCAGCCACGCCGTGTAACCCTGAACGGGCAGGCCTTCGTAGGTGTCGCTGAAGTAGCGGTTGTCGAAGGTGTACCGCACCGGCAGCCGGGCGATGTTGGCTGCCGGCAATTCCTTGGGGTCGGTCTGCCACTGCTTGGCGGTGTAGCCCTTCACGAAAGCCTCGTAGAGCGGCCGGCCGATCAGCGAGATCGCCTTCTCCTCGAGATTCTGCGCGTCGGCGGTGTCGATCTCGGCGGCCTGTTCCGCGATCAACTGACGCGCCTCTTCGGGTGTGAAGTACTTGCCGAAGAACTGCGCGACCAGGCCAAGTCCCATCGGGAACTGGTAGGCCTGGCCGTTGTGCATCGCGAACACCCGGTGCCGGTAGTCGGTGAAGTCAGTGAACTGTCGCACGTAGTCCCAGACCCTCTTATTGGAGGTATGGAACAGGTGGGCGCCGTATTTGTGCACCTCGATCCCGGTCTGTGGCTCGGCTTCGGAATATGCGTTACCCCCAATATGGGGTCGCTTGTCGATGACGAGCACGCGCTTCCCGAGTTGGGTAGCCGCGCGCTCGGCAATGGTCAGGCCGAAGAATCCGGAGCCGACGACGAGGAGGTCAAAACGAGCGGTCATCGGTTGCCTAGGGTATCCGACCGGGTGGGCTTAGCCCATTTGGCGACCGCCTCGGGCGTCTCGAATCCGAAGTAACACCCAAGGTGCCAATTGCCTCACGATTCAATATCGCCACTCCAGTAACACCAATCCCACTCGTACCATCAACTGTGTGTGGTTCTTGCCGACCAAGACAGGCAGGACACACAGACATAACACATAGTCAAGATTGAGGAGACTTCCGTGCCGAACCGACGTCGACGCAAGCTCTCGACAGCCATCAGCGCGGTTTCCGCCTTGGCGGTCGCGAGTCCTTGCGCATACTTCCTGGTCTACGAATCCACCTCGAGCCCCAAGGCGCCCGAGCACCACGAATTCAAGCAGGCGGCGGTCATGACCGACCTGCCGAACGAGCTGATAGGCGCGCTTTCGCAGGGCCTCTCGTCGTTCGGGATCAACTTGCCACCCGTGCCGGCCCTCGGCGGGGCCAGTGGCGGCACCGGCCTGACCAGTCCGGGGTTGACGAGTCCGGGTCTGGGTACCAGCCCGGGCCTGACGAGTCCCGGTCTGACAAGTCCGGGCCTGACGAGTCCCGGTCTCACGAGTCCTGGTTTGACGAGTCCCGGTCTCACTACTCCCGGTACCGCCCTGCCTTCGACGGCGGCCGGGGGCCTAACCAACCCGGCACTGTCGAGCCCGGGCCTTACCAGCCCGGCGGGTGCCCTCGCCGCCCCCGGCGAGGTGCCGATCACCACGCCGACGGGACTGGACCCCGGGGCCGACGGCACCTACCCGATCCTCGGTGACCCATCCTCTCTGGGCGGCGGCGGCGCCGGCACCGGCGGGTCGGGCGGTAGCGGTGGCCTGGTCAATGACGTGATGCAAGCCGCCAACCAGTTGGGCGCCACTCAGGCTATCGACCTGATCAAGGGCCTGATAATGCCGGCGATCACGCAGGCGCAGGGCGGCGCCGGCGGCCTGCCGGGTGCCGCGGGCGCTCTGCCGGGTGCCGCTGGTGCCCTGCCGGGTGCCGCGGGCGCCCTGCCGGGTGCCGCG
>PLSK01000265.1 GCA_003165155.1 Mycobacterium sp.
CTAGGCGCAGGCTCGGCGCGCAGGAAAAGCAGCCCTCAGGCTGCGTTCCACCAATCGCGGCTTGCGTCACACGTCAAAAATGCTGAGAGAAGCGCGAATTCAGGATTAGGCGCAACCGTCATCCGCTGGCGGGGAATCGGCCGGCACTATCGCCGCGCTGATCAGCCCCGCTCTGACCGTTTGACCAGGGCGCCAGCCGGGTATCAGCAGCGCCATGACCATCGTGGACGTCCCCGCCCCCACGCCCACGCCCACGCCCACGCCCACACGCGAAGTGTGGCCGGGCAAGGCATATCCGCTAGGCGCGACGTACGACGGCGCGGGTACCAACTTCACCTTGTTCAGCGAGGTGGCTGAGCGGGTCGAGTTGTGCCTGTTCGACGCCGATGGCGCCGAGACGCGGGTCACACTCCCCGAGGTCGACTCCTACGTTTGGCACGGTTACCTGCCGGGCATCGAGCCGGGCCAGCGGTTCGGCTACCGCGTCCATGGCCCGTACGATCCCGGCGCCGGACTGCGGTGCAATCCGAACAAGCTGTTGCTGGACCCGTATTCGAAGGCCATAGACGGCACGTTCGACTGGAACCAGTCGCTGTTCAGCTACCCGTTCGGCGATCCCGACGGCCGCAACGACGACGACTCCGCGGCCAGCATGCCCAAGTCCGTCGTGATCAACCCCTTCTTCGACTGGGGCAACGACCGCCCGCCGCGCCACGAGTACGCGAACACGGTGGTGTACGAGGCGCACGTCAAGGGCCTGACGCAGACCCATCCGGACATTCCGGAGCAGCTACGCGGCACCTACGGTGCGGTGGGGCATCCGGTGATCATCGAGCACCTGAAGAGCATCGGCGTCACCGCGATCGAGCTGATGCCGGTGCACCACTTCGCCAACGACTCCACGTTGATCGACAAAGGCCTGTCGAACTATTGGGGCTACAACACGGTCTCGTTCTTTGCGCCCGACCCGAAGTATTCCAGCGCCGCGTCGCCCGGGGGACAGGTGCAGGAGTTCAAATCGATGGTGCGCGACCTGCACGAGGCGGGCATCGAGGTCATCCTCGACGTGGTCTACAACCACACCGCGGAGGGCAATCACATGGGCCCGACGCTGTCGATGCGAGGTATCGACAACGCCGCGTACTACCGGCTGGTCGACGACGACAAGCGCTACTACATGGACTACACGGGCACCGGCAACAGCCTCAACGTCGGGCACCCGCACGCGTTGCAGCTGATCATGGACTCGCTGCGGTACTGGGTCCTCGAGATGCACGTCGACGGTTTCCGGTTCGACCTGGCGTCGACGCTGGCCCGCGAGTTCTACGACGTGGACCGCCTAGCGACGTTCTTTGAACTCGTGCAACAGGATCCAACGGTCAGCCAGGTCAAGCTCATCGCCGAACCGTGGGACGTCGGGCCGGGCGGCTACCAGGTGGGCAATTTCCCGCCGCAGTGGACGGAGTGGAATGGAAAATACCGCGACACAGTCCGGGACTTCTGGCGCGGCGAGCCCGCCACGCTCGACGAGTTCGCCTACCGGTTATCGGGATCGGCCGACCTCTACGAGCACACCGGGCGCAGGCCGGTCGCCTCGATCAACTTTGTCACCGCCCACGACGGATTCACGCTGCGCGACCTGGTCTCGTACAACGAGAAGAACAACGAGGCCAACGGCGAGGACAACAACGACGGCGAGAGCCACAACCGGTCGTGGAACTGCGGCGCCGAGGGGCCGACCGACGACGCCGCCATCAACGAGCTGCGCTCCCGTCAGCAGCGCAATCTCATCACGACTCTTCTTCTATCGCAAGGTGTTCCGATGATCTGCCACGGTGACGAACTCGGCCGCACGCAGGACGGGAACAACAACGGCTACTGCCAGGACAACGCGCTCACCTGGGTCGACTGGGCCGATGCCGACGCCGGGCTGCTGGAGTTCACCCGCGTCGTCTCAGCGCTGCGCTCCAGCCATCCGGTGTTCCGCAGGCACCGCTTCTTCAACGGCAAGCCGGTGGGCCGCCGCGGCCAGGACGGCCTGCCCGACATCGCCTGGTTCGCCCCCGACGGCACCGAGATGTCCGACGAAGACTGGGGTGCGGGCTGCTCAAAATCGGTCGCGGTGTTCCTCAACGGCCACGGCATCCCCGACAGAGACGCGCGCGGGCAGCGAGTGCTCGACGACTCGTTCGTATTGTGTTTCAACGCCCACTACGAACCCATCGAATTCAACTTTCCGCCAGCCGATTTCGGCGCCAACTGGCGTGTGGTGGTGCACACCGGCTCCGAGGACACCGAGCACTCCGAGGACTTGGGCGCGGCGGCAGAGCTGACCGTCGGCGCCCACACCGCGGTGGTACTGCAAGCCGTACCCCGGAAGTGATGGGAAGCCGAACTGTAAGATCATGCGGTGATCGAACCGAACACCGTGCCGGATGACATCGATTTGGCGGGGCAGACACCGTACTTTCTGCGCGACGGAAACCATTACGTGCCAACCGCAATCGCGCGTGGTGGGTGGGGGCCCTCGCTCAGCGGCCACGTCGTCGGCGGGCTGCTAGGGTGGGCGGTCGAACGCGCCGTTGACGACCCGGAGCTGCTGCCCGCCCGGCTGACCATCGACCTTCCCCGGCCGACCTTGCTGGAGCCGATCGAGGTGCACACCAACGTGCAACATGACCGGCGGCGCCTGCGGCTAGTTGAGGCCGTTCTCACCCAGCAGGGCACCCCGGTGGCAAGGGCCAGTGCGCTGTTTCTGCGGCGCGGCCCGCAGCCCGACGGGCAGGTGTGGTCGCAGCCGGTGCAGATGCCGCCGCTGCGAATCGAGGACGAGGGTGCCCCGTCGCTTTTCATGCGGACCTACGGCTGGGGGAGTGGGATACAGAATCCGGATCCGGAGTGGGCCCACACGACTGGACCGAAATACACGTGGTTGCACGAAACGCGCTCGTTGATCGACGACGAACCGCTTACGGCGTTCACCCGCGCGGCCATGGCCGGCGACATCACGGCGTCGATCGCCAATTGGGGCAATAACGCTTTGCAATTCATCAATGCGGACTACACCCTGACCCTGAGCCGATTGCCCGAAGGGTCCCATCTGGGGCTGGCCTCACTCACGCACTACAGCACCGACGGGGTGGCCACCGGCTCGGCAGTCCTCGTCGATCACAAGGGCCCGATAGGCAATGCCGTGTCCGTCGCGATCGCGCACTCCGGATTCCTTCCACCATCGGTCAAGCCGCCGGTCGGCTAGTCAGGTCCGCGAAGCCCTCGGCGTGGCCGGCATCGCTAACGCCTGGGGGCTCACCGAGTTTCCGGTGGCTACTTCGCCGCCGTTTGACGCCGCGCCCGACGTGCTCGACCACACCGTCGGTCCGCCGGTGCCTGGGGTGAGCGTCCGCGTCGTCGACAACCGGCAAGCCGAAGTGCCGGCCGGACACGAAGGGGAGCTACGGCTCAAGGGGCCGCAATGCTTCCTCGGTTATGCCGATGCCGCGCTTGACGCCGACGCGTTCGACGACGACGGCTGGTTGCGCACAGGCGATTTCGGGCTGATCGACGCAAACGGCAATGTTCGCGTCACCGGTCGTATCAAGGATGCGATCATCCGCAACGCGGAGAATGTGTCGGCCCTCGAGGTGGAAAACGTGCTGTTCACCCATCCGGCGGTCGCCGACGTCGCGGTCATCGGAGTCCCCGACCGTAGCGCCGGCGAGCGGGTCTGCGCCCTGGTGGTTGCCGCCTCGGGCGATGGCGTGTCGTTGGAATCGCTGGCGCAGCACTGCCGTTCGCAAGGGCTCAGCCGCTACAAATACCCCGAGCGTCTCGTGATCGTCGATTCCCTGCCGCGCAATCAATTCGGGAAACGCGAAGCCTTCGGCTGAAACCGACGGCGGGTCTTACTGTTTGTCGACTTTGGCGCCGATCAGCTTGACGACCTTGACACCCAAGTCCGCCGCATCGTTGCGGCAGGCGGAGACATCGATCGCAACGTTGTTGCGGACGGTCAGGGCCCGCTGACAGCTCATGGTGTGGGTGACGGCGTTCTTGGTCCCGGTCATGCTCAAGGTGGCGGTCAAAGTTGAGTCGGCGGTGGATACTGGTCCCACCTTCCACGCCAATTCGGGGGTGTCCGCGTCGCCGGGCGTGGTGAATTGATGGTCGGCGCAGGCTGGCCAACGCTGGGAGGATGTGGTGAAGAAGGCGTTCGCCTCATCCGCGGAGGGGAATAACAACACCGCCTGGGTCACCTCGGGGTTGATATCTGTTGCGCCGGGGGGCAAGGGTGCAACGGAATCGTCACCACTGATCGCGGTGTATTTGGCGTCGGTGATAACGGGGCCCTCCGCAGGGCCGAGGGCGTAAAGGCATTCGGCCGGCCACGTCCAACCCTGCGGCCAGTGCTGCTTGGCGTTGTCGTCTTGCGGCTTGTCAAACTTTTCCTGGCTTGCCATGCCGGTGCTGCTCATCACGCCGTTGAGTTCGTCCGGGTTGAGCAAGAAACTCCCCAGTGCGGCCTGCGCGACGGGAGGCTTCGACGACGTCGTGGTCGTGGTTGTCGTCGTGGTCGATGACGATGCGGGGGTGCTCTTGTTGTCGCTGCCGCAGCCCGCGACGAACAACCCGATGGCGGCAACGGCGACCGTCGCTGTTAGGTGGCGCATGAGTCAATTCGCCCTTCTCGCTGGTGTGCAGGCAGCATACCGTCGTGGTCGCGACAGCACGGCGCCCGCTCGCCGAAGGGGCGAAGCGGGCGCCGTCCGAGTCACTCTTTACAGCGGGACCCAGACTCCGAAGAAGTCAAAGCCCCACTGGTTGAAACCCTGATTCCAATAGGGGGTCTCCTGGTAGCCCCAGTAGTTGATTGGGCCGTTGTTCCATTGCCCATAAGCCGGCGGGATTGGTCCGCCCCAACCCGACCTGGGCGGCTCGCCGTATCCCCAGGGCGCGGCTCCCTCGCCCCACGGGGCGCCGCGGAAGTAGCCCCGCTGGTCATCTCCATGCCAGGGGCCACCGGGGCCGCCGGGTCCGCCGGGCGGGGGTCCGCCCGGACCGTGCTCGCCGGGTCCACCAGGCCCACCAGGTCCGCCCGGGCCGCCCGGTCCACCAGGCCCGCCGGGTGGAGGCCCGCCTGGGCCGTGCTCGCCGGGTCCGCCTGGTCCGCCAGGGCCGCCGGGTCCACCTTGTGGTGGGGGTCCGCCGGGTCCGCCGGGTCCGCCCTGGGCTCCCGGTGAGGATCCACCCGGACCGCCGGGTGTGGGTCCGCCGGGTCCGCCGGGTCCGCCGGGTCCGCCGGGTCCGCCCGGTTCACCGGGCGCATTCGGGATGTGGGGGCCACCCGGAGCCATCGGAGGGTGCTGCGGAGCGGCGTTTGCCACGTCCACGCCCACGCCCAACGCCGCAGCGCCAAGAGCGCCGACGATGGTTACACCCCCGGCCAGTTGCCTAAATCTCATAGTGCATCGCCTGTCTACTAGTGGGGTGGTCGAGTACCCGCCCCGCGACTCATACACACGTTAGGAAGACTGTCTATGAATGCGCTGTGAGCGATAACGCAACGCCCCGGGGCAGAAGCGATTTCCGGCTCGGTAAATTTGAACGTTATGACCCGCTTCAAGACGGGTTTCAAGATGGGCTTCAAGATGGGCAAGGTAATCGCATGAATGCAGGTGTGGAGCAGTTGGAGTTCCAGGCGGAGGCCCGGCAACTGCTGGATTTAATGGTGCACTCGGTTTACTCCAACAAGGATTCGTTTCTGCGGGAGTTGATCTCAAACGCCTCCGACGCGCTGGACAAGCTGCGGCTCGAGGCTTACCAGAACAAGGACCTGGAGGTCGACACCTCCGACCTGCATATCGAGATCGACGTCGACAAGAGTTCGCGCACGCTGACCATTCGCGACAACGGGATCGGCATGACGCGCGACGAGGTCGTGGATCTGATCGGCACTCTGGCCAAGTCGGGCACCGCTGAGTTGCGTAAGCAACTGCGAGACGCCAAGAACGCCGCCGTGTCGGAGGACCTGATCGGTCAGTTCGGTATCGGTTTCTATTCGGTCTTCATGGTGGCCGACAAGGTCGAGCTGCTGACCCGCAAGGCCGGCGAGAGCGAGGCCACCAAGTGGGAGTCGAGCGGTGACGGCACTTACACCATTGAGGCCGTCGACTTATCCAGTGGAGGGGCGCCGCAAGGTACGTCGGTCACTCTGCATCTGAAGCCCGAAGACGCCGAGGACGAGCTGTACGACTACACCCAGGAATGGAAGATCCGGAACCTGGTCAAGAAGTACTCCGACTTCATCGCGTGGCCCATCCGGATGGAGGTCGAGCGGCGTACCCCGGCCACCGACGCGGGTGGCGACGACGTCGTCACCATCGAGACCGAGACCCTCAACTCGATGAAGGCACTGTGGGCCCGGCCCAAAGACGAGGTCTCCGACGAGGAGTACAAGGAGTTCTATAAGCACATCGCGCACGTGTGGGACGACCCGCTCGAGGTCATCGCCATGAAGGCCGAAGGCACTTTCGAGTACCAGGCCTTGCTGTTCATTCCGTCGCACGCGCCGTTCGACCTGTTCAGCCGGGACTCGACCGTCGGGATAAACCTGTACGTCAAACGCGTGTTCATCATGGGCGACTGTGATCAGCTGATGCCCGAGTACCTGCGTTTCATCAAGGGCGTCGTCGACGCACAGGACATGTCGCTCAACGTGTCCCGCGAAATCCTGCAGCAGGACCGGCAGATCAAGGCGATCCGTCGCCGGCTGACCAAGAAGGTCCTTTCCACGATCAAGGAGCTGCAGTCGGAGCGGCCCGAGGACTACCGCACGCTGTGGACTCAGTTCGGCAAGGTCCTCAAGGAAGGTCTGCTGTCAGACCCCGACAACCGGGACGCCCTGCTGGGCATCATCTCGTTCGTCTCGACGCACAGTGAAGAGGAATCCACCACCCTCGCCGAGTACGTCGAGCGGATGAAGGAGGGGCAGGAGCAGATCTTCTTCGCCACCGGCGAGACGCGCGAGCAGATCCTGCGGTCGCCGCACCTCGAGGCGTTCAAGGCCAAGGGCTACCAGGTGCTGCTGCTCACCGACCCGGTCGACGAGGTGTGGGCGGGCGTGGTGAACGAGTTCGACGGCAAACCGCTGCAGTCGGTCGCCAAGGGCGAGGTGGACCTCGACTCCGAGGAGGAAAAGACCGCTCACGAGGCCGAGCGCGAGGAGCAGTCAAAGGACTTCGCCGACCTGCTGACGTGGTTGCAGGAGACGTTGGACGAGCACGTCAAGGAAGTGCGGTTGTCCACCCGCCTGACGGATTCACCGGCCTGCCTGATCACCGACGCATTCGGCATCACGCCGGCGCTCGCGCGCTTGTACCGGTCGTCCGGGCAGGACGTTCCGAACGCCAAGCGGATTCTCGAACTCAATGCGGGCCACCCGCTCGTCACCGGTCTGCGCCAAGCACACCAGGACCGTAGCGACGATCCTTCGGTCGCTGAGACTGCGGAATTGCTTTACGGCACAGCGCTGCTCGCTGAGGGCGGCGCACTCGAGGATCCGGCTCGGTTCGCGGAGCTGCTCGCCGATCGGCTGACCCGCACCGTGTAGGAGTGTCCTCGGTCGTCAGATCCGCCACATCAGTCTCTGGCGGAAGCGGCAACATGTCTGCCCGGCTTGCAGCGACAACGGATGAGCTGGCCGGTTTGTCGCTCCAAGCCGGGCAGACATGTTGCCGGCCGGCGCGGTGACTCCTATGGCAGTTGTGACCACATCGCTGGTCGACTCATCTTGGCCGCGAGCGTAACGCCACTGCGAAATCCGGCTCGACTTTTCGCAGTGGGGTTACGCTCGAGGGGCGGTCGTTCAACCGGACCAACCGGAGGCGCACGATGAGTCCGACGACGGACCAGGCAAAGCGGCGGACGCCGCTCAATCGCTCCCAGATCGCCGGCTTCTGGGGCGCCTGGACCGGCTGGACGCTCGACGGGATGGATTCGTTCATCTACGCGCTGGTGCTCACGCCCGCGCTAACCGAGCTGCTGCCGCGTTCGGGCTACAAGGCCACACCGGCCAACGTCGGGCTCGCGGGATCGATCTTGTTCGCCCTGTTCCTGGTGGGCTGGGGCATGTCGTTCATCTGGGGTCCGATCGCCGACCGCTTCGGGCGCACCAAGGTGCTGGCCGCGTCGATCTTCACTTTCGCGATCTTCACTGGCCTTTCAGCCATGGCGCAAAACGTCTGGGAGCTGGGGAGTTTCCGCTTCATCGCCGGTATCGGGATCGGCGGCGAATGGGGCGCTTGCGGGCACCTACGTGGCCGAGGCATGGCCGGAGGACCGGCGTAAGATGGGGGCCGGCTATCTGCAGACCGGCTACTACGCCGGATTCTTTCTGGCGGCGGCGCTGAACTTCACGATCGGCGTGCACTACGGCTGGCGCGCGATGTTCTTGACGGGCGCGGTGCCGATCGTCGTGGCCATTCTGATCCTGACGCGCGTCAAGGAAACCGAGAAGTGGCAAAACGCCGAAGCGGGCAGCACCGCGAAGGTGAAGCCGTTGCGCGAGATTCTGGGCCCGCGCTACCGGCGTCGCACCTGGGTGGCTTGCGCGCTGGTGACGATCGCGATCGTGGGGTTGTGGGCGGGCACGGTCTACGAACCGACAGCCGTGACCCAGCTGGCGCAGCACGCGGGCATGGGCAAGAGCGACGCGACCAAGACCGCCTCCTGGGCCACCGGTCTGTTGTCGATCGGCACCATACTGGGCTGCCTGGTCTTGCCGGTGATCGCCGAGCGCATCGGGCGTAGAAAGACGCTCGCGATTTACTTTGCGGGAATGGCGGTTTCGATTGTCGGCAGCTTTGGCTGGGCGTTCTATCTACCGCATGGGCTCGGGCCCTTCATCGCGTGGCTGTTCGTGCTTGGATTCTTTGGCGGCAACTTCGCGTTGTTCAGCCTTTGGCTGCCCGAACAATTCGAGACGCGCGTGCGTGCGACGGCGTTTGCGTTCTGCACGTCCTTTGGCCGGTTCGTCGGTGCGGGCGTGAACTTCTTGCTCGGTGCGGCGGTGCAGCGCACGCATACCCTCGGCCTGCCCGTTGCGCTGACTGCGGTGGTATTCATGTTGGGGCTCTTCATCATTCCGTTCGCGCCCGAGACGCGCGGCGAGGTGCTACCTCAGTAACCGATCGACGACAAGAATGGGCCGCGCGGTTCTTGGTAGAACCCCAGGGCCATCAGGTTCAGCATGAAAACCATCCGCAGCCGTTGCTCGAAGCACCATCGCAGCAACTCCGCGTTGCGTAACGGCACCAGGAATCCGTTCCCGGAGAACTGCTCGGCGTTCGCGATCAACGCCCTCAGATCTTCGTTGCTCACCGCCACCGAGTGACCGAAAAAGCCTATCTCGGTCGTGTATCCGGTGATTTGGCCGCCGCATTTGACGACCTTGGCGGACCCGAGCGCGATCGCGTCGCGCAGTTCACCGCCCCGATCGTGGCCGTGCACCCGCGAACAGAGCCGGTTGCATTCATCCATATCGGCGGCCACGGCGCTGCGCACAGCAAATCCCTTGAAGCGCTTTAAGAGTGGCTCGCCCAGGATCGCGGCAAGCGGTTCGCGGGTCGCAAAGCCAAGCTTGGTGTACAGGCTCATCGACCCGGTGTTGTAAGCGACCTGAACCAGTCTTACGCCCAAAGCCTCCCGCTCGACGCTTCGGTCCAGCACCGCCTGCATCAGCGTGCGGCCGATACCGCCGTCGTGCTGATCGGGATCCACGGTCACCGGACCGACGGCGAAGATCGCCGAGCGTTCGTCGAGGAAGTTGCTGCCGACGATCCGATCGTCCGATTCCGCGACCACGCTGAAGAAATCCGGGTGAGATTGCAACGTGGCGACCAACTCTCGCGCGGGCTGTATGGACGGGAAGTCTGGCGGGAAGTTGTGCCGAGTGGCGATCGCGTGGAAGGCCTCGTAGCAGATGCGGCCGCAGTCATCGACATCTGTCCGCGTCATGCTGCGTAAACGGATCATCTGGGGATGCCTCCCTTGAGCAAGTCGAAGACCGTGCGGGTGCTGCACGGAATGCGGCTGCCCTGCTTAGCGCAGGGCAGCTTACGATCGCAGTTACCCGACGCATTATCCATCTCCGATGACAGTCATAGGGGCCTGACATCTATGTCGAAGCAACTCCACCACGTCGTCATGAGCAGCTATTCGGCCGACACGCTCATCAAATTCTTCAACGAGGTCGTCGGCCTGGAAACCCAGCACCAGTTCCCGGTGCCCGGCCACGTCTTCGAGACCAAGCCGACCTTCGCCGAGAACAGCAAGGCGTGGCCGATCTGGGCCGACACCACCAAGATGGTCGACCTCCTCGGTCCCAACAGGGTCTCCATCCGCGAAGGCGTACGCCGGACCATCGAGGCGGCCCGGGACCGGCTCAACACGTCGCATCACGTCATCGGCGAACCGGCCAAGGTCTAGACCATGATTACGTTTATCGTCCATCTCGATGTGCCGCCGGAGAACGCCGCGGCGTTCGAGGAGCTGATGACCTATGTCGCGGCGACGTCGCTCGAGCGTGAACCCGGAGTCGTGCATTACTCGTTCGCGAAAAGCGTCGACGACCCGCAGACCTACGTCGTTGTCGAGGTCTACCGCGACCAGGCGGCATGTGATGCTCATGGGCAGACCGATTGGGTGACGGAGTCGGTACCGGAGTCGTTGAATCTCATCACAGGCATGCCGCGGATCCAGCAGTACGTGAGCCCGGGTACCGCGCCGACGGTCAGGCGCTTCGAGGACTTGGGATGAGTCAGTCGCCCTTGTGCACTGTGGGCCAATTCAGCAAAGCGCTGGGGGACAAGGATCTGGAGCGGGCATGCGCTCTGCTGCACCGCGATCTCGTCGTGCACGAAGCGGGCGGCCTGCCGTATAGCGGCGAATATCATGGGCCGCAAGGCTTTCGCGAACTCTGGACAAAGATGAACGAGAGCATGGAGCTCACTCCGGGACCGGTCACTCGCGATTGCCTGTCGGATGACACGGTGGTGTCGCGCTTCCGGTTGGCGTTCACTGCGCGAACGTCCGGCGAGAGCGTCGAGATGGACCTCGTCGAGCTCTATAAAGTTCACGACGGATTGATCGTCGACCTTGACGTCTACTACAAGGATCCTTCGGCCGTCGCGGCGCTGTTGACCCGCAACGCCTCACGCGCGCCGGCGATTAGCCCCCGCTGAGCTGAACGGCCTTGACCACCAGCAGCAGCGCGCCGACGACCAGGTAGGCGCGCAGGGCGATCATGCCCAGTCGGGTACCGGCCGACCAGGTGACCGGCTGTAGCAGGGCCAGCGGCGGCATGCGCCAGGTGTTGCGGTCGACGTCGCGTATCGGGGCTGCTGCGACCGGTGCCGCGGGTTGGCGGCGGGCCAGCCAACGCAGCAGCGGTCCCGCCGCGGCACCGAGGATGACCATGGCCAGCGCCAGGTAGCCGGCGACCGTCACGACGTTGAGGTGCGGGAAAATGGTGGTGGCCATCAGGATCCCGGAAAGCAGCAGCAGGGTACCGACGATCAGCACGGCGACCCAGTTGAGCCATGCCCGATTGACCCAGGGCCCCAACACTTCCCGGTCGTTGCACAACAGCAGCAGAAATACGCTGGCGCTGGGCAACAGCAGCCCGGCCAGGGCCTGCACCGCGGTGGTGATCAGCCCGAGCGGGGCGCCGGGAATCAGCACGATGACCGCGGCCAGCACCACCATCGCGGTGTAGGAGAAATAGAACTGTTTGGCGTCGGAGAACCCGCGGTGCAGCGAGTGTTTCAGGCCGAACACGTCGCCGAAGGCGTAGCTGGTGGCCAGCGTCACCGCGGCCGCGCCGATGATCGAGGCATCCATCAGTACGATCGCAAACAACCAGCCGAGCGTCGAACTGTGCTGGCCGAGCAGGTGTGCGATGGCGCCGGCGTCGGTGAAATTGCCGACGCTATCCGTGGAGCGTGCCGCCCAGTCACCGGTTATCAGCAGCGCCGCGGCGCCGACCACCACGACGAACGCGCCTAGGACGGTGTCGACGCGCTCATAGGCCATGAATCGGGGAGTGATGCGTTTGTCGACGATGTTGGACTGCTGAAAAAACAGCTGCCAGGGCGCCACGGTGGTGCCGACGATCGCGATGATCAGTAGCACCGCATCCGAGCTGACGCCCCCCGAGATGCTGGGCACCACAAACGACTTCGCCGCATGGATCCACTGCGGGTGTGACATCAAGACCATCGGGATCTGCGCCAGGGTGACAGCGATGAAGACGAACATGGCCCGCTCCCAGCGCCGGAAGCTGCCGCTCGCCATGATCGCGACCAGCGCCGCCGCCGAAACCGGCACCACAATGTATTTGGAGATGCCGATGTATTCGGCGGCCAGGCTGATCCCGATGAACTCGGTGACGATCGTCAGGAAGTTCAGCAGGAACAGGTCGCCGACGGAAAACCAGCCCCAGCCGCGGCCGAAGCGTTCGTTGATCAATCGNNCCCGTGACCGCGCCGAGTCGCACCACCATTTCCTGGTTGACGATGAGCACCGGAATCAGCAGCAGCAGCACCCACAACAGCGAGTAGCCGTAGTTCTGGCCGGCCTGGGCGTAGGTGGCCACCCCACCGGCGTCGTTGTCGCCGACCATCACGATGATCCCGGGACCGACGATCGCCAGCAAGGTCATCATGCGGATCTTGAACGTGCGCGGACGGTCGAGTTCGCCGAGGCTGATGCGCCCGAACGCGCCCTCGATATCGCCCACGTGGGCGGAGTCGAGCACCGCGGAGCCCGCGGTGCTCTCGTCGGCCGCGGTCATGGCGTGTCACCACCGGGCACGGGCCCGTTGCGGTCGCCCTCGGATGCGGATATTTCGCGGACCGGGCGCGGGGCGGGTTCGCGGCGGCGCCAGTCCTCGGGGATGGTGGCCTCCAGCACGTCGTCGACGGTGACCACCCCGAGCACACGGTCCTGCTCGTCGACGACGGGGATGGAGTACAGGTTGAAGTCGGCCATCAACAGCGCGATGTCGGTCAGGTCGGCATCGGCACTGACCCGCACCGGATCGGAATCCATCAGTGCCCCAACGCTTTCACTCGGTTCGGACTGCAGCAGCGTCATCACCGACACCACGCCGGCGAGGCGCTTGTCGTCGTCGAGAACATGCATCTTGATCAGGGCCTCCGGCTGCACGGCGTGGGCGCCGGCGATCAATGCCAGCGCGTCGCCCGCGGTTGCGCCGGGGCCGCAGGAGACGAAGTCGACGTTCATCAGCCCGCCGGCACTTTCGGGGTTGAACCCCATCAACGTGATCACCTTGGTGCGCTGCGGGGCGGGCATCAGATCCAGCACGCGCCGGCGCCGCGACTGGCGCAGGTCGGCGAGCGCGTCGGCGGCATCGTCGGCGCGCATCCGGCCCAGCAGCGCGGCGACCTCGCCGTCGGGCATGCCATTGAGTAGCCGGCTGGCTTTCTCCGGTTCGAGTTCTTCGAAGACGTCGGCTTCTAATTCTGGGTCGCTGTGTACGCGATCGAGGATCTCGCCGCCCTCGGCCTTGCTGGCTTCCTCGAGAAGGTCGGCGATTTCGGCGGGTTTGAAGCCGCCGAATCGACCCGACAGGCGGCGCACGGCGTCGGTGTGCGCGTGGCCGATCAACGGTTCGAATGCCTTCCAATCGCGGGCGGCATGCCCGCCGGAGCTCTTGACCAACCCGAACAACCGTGGTGGCCGGCGGGTGTCCAGCCGGGTCAACGCCCACCCGGCGCCGGTGTCTTCCAGCTCGACGTCGTAGGCGCGGACCAGCTCCACGGCGGCCACATCGATCAACCGGTGCCCCAGTACATCGGCGCGCAGCAACACCTCACCGTCGCGGCGTTCGAAGCCGCGAAGGTCAATTTTATTCTTGGCCAAGATAACTCGGGTCGGGGTGTACTCGTGAATGGATTTGCTGCCGATGAACACCGGCCGCCCGCCGACCCCGGCGACGATCCCGGTCACCAGCGGATACTCGTCGTTGCCGCGCAGCCGCACGATCACGTCCTCGACCCGACCAACGGCCTCGCCGGACGGCGCCAGCACGGGAGAGCGCAGGAGCTGCGAGAGATGGATTTCCGGCCGCCCGCTGTCATGCTCGGTGGCCGTATTCGGTGTGGTCACGTGTCTCTCCTCAGCACTGAGTTATCGAGCCGACGAACAGCATGACGTATCGGAGCGCACTCCCACCAGCGCGGACCCCGAGGATCACCGCTCGACGTTGTAGAACGAGTCGCCGTCCTCCGGCGTCCCGTCGATCTGGCCCTTCTCGCGGCCATGCTGCTCCGGATCGATGCGGTCCAGGTCGTAATTACTTACAACATTTAGCGCGCCGCCCTCGTCGGAGTCGTGCGCTTCTCTGGACGGCCCGTCATCGACCGAGTCGTCCGGAATCTCCGCGGCCAACTTCCCATCGAGCGACTCGTTGTCGTCGGCATCGATCCAATGGTCGGGCGGATCCACCACCTCGTCGCCGTCGTCGTTGCGCACCTCGTCGGAATCCAGGCTCTCGGACTGGTCCAACATGTTCTCGTTATCGTTATCGTCGTTTCCCACGTCGCCAGCTTGCCCTACCCGGCGTCGCGCTGTTTGTCAGCCCGCCTCTGGCATGGCGATGCCTTCGCTGGCCGTGAACTGCGCGTCCTCTTGAGAAGACAGTCCGATCGAAACCACCGAGACGATTGAGGTCATTAATCTGATTGCCCGACACGGGGCCGCGCTAAACAGGGCGCGCGGGGCGCGAGTCTCCGTTCCGGGCGGCACCATGTTTGCTCGCCTTGCCGCGACAATTCCGGGCGGTCGGACCCGAACCAGTCGGCGCCCATCGCGCAGTCGCGCGTAGCTGGGCACGGGCGGTGCCGCCGCTTCTAGAGGCTGGTGTGGCGGATGTGACGAGAGCCGGGCCACGCCGCTCTTAGCTGTTGCGCCGGATCTTCAGCGCAGTGGTGATCATCGGAACCTGGAGCGGCAACCGGGCCAGCGTGAAGAGGCGCATCGGCCACGGCTTGCCCCACCACAACCGGACCTGGTTGACGTTCGCCGGAAAGACCCCGATGTACAGCAAGACGGCCGCCAGCGCGGCTGACCTCCTCGTGCGTCGCGGCACCAGCAGCGCTCCGGTTGCTACCTCGACGACACCCGATGCATAGGTGTAGAACCGCGCGCTGCCGGGCAGCTCTGCGGGAACGATGGTGTCGAAGGGTTTGGGTGCCAAGAAGTGGAGGGTGCCGACGCCCACTAACATCGCCGCGACTCGGTATGCGGTGGTCTGGATGGCGTCACGTGGAGCTACAAGAGGGGTGGTCATAGGACCATTGTGTCGTGCGCGCTGCCCGGGTCTAGCGGTCGGCGTCGGTGAACCGGATGATGCCGCGGATGTTGCGCCCCTCGAGCATGTCGCGATACCCGTCGTTGATCTGCTCGAGCGTGTACTCGCGGGTCACCATGTCGTCGAGGTTGATCTGGCCAAGCTCATACAGCGCAAGGATCTCCGGGATGTCGTACTGCGGGTTGCCACCACCGAAAAGGCTTCCCTGCAGACTCTTCTGCAGCAGCGAAAGCCCCGCGAGGTTGAGTGTCACCTCGGTGTCCATCACGCCCCCCATGGCCGTCAGGACGCACACACCGCCCTTGGCGGTCAGCCCCATCCAGGAGTCGACTTCGCTGCCCTCGGCGCGGCCGACGGTGACGATCACCTTGTGGCACATCAGGCCGCGGGTGGCCTCGGCGATGCGGGCGGCGGCGCTGGCGATGTCGGCGAACGCCTCGGTGGCGCCGAACTTGAGAGCCTGTTCGCGTTTCCATTCGTAGGGGTCGACGGCGAACACACGTCGCGCCCCGGCGAGGCGGGCGCCCTGCAGCGCGGCGACCCCGACGCCGCCGATCCCGATGACCGCCACGTCGTCACCCGGAGTTACGGCCGCGCTGCGCACCGCCGAGCCATAGCCCGTGGTGACCCCGCAGCCCACCAGGCAGGCCACGTCGAAGGGGATGCCCGGGTCGACCTTGACCACCGAGGTGTGGTGCACCACCACGTACGGCGCAAACGTTCCGAGCAGGGACATGGGCAGGACGTTCTTGCCGCCCGCCGTCACCCGAAACGAACCGTCGGAAACCGATTGACCCGACAGCAGGCCCATGCCGAGGTCGCAGAGGTTGCGCAGCCCCGTCTGACACGGAATGCATTTTCCGCAGGACGGAATGAACGACATGACCACGTGATCGCCGACTGCCAGGTTCTCGACGCCCTCGCCTATCTCGGTGATGACGCCGGCGCCCTCATGGCCGCCCAGGACGGGATAGCTCGGGATCGGGAAGTCGCCTGTCTGCAGATGGAGGTCGGAGTGGCACAGCCCGGCCGTCTCGAGTTGAACCGTCACCTCGCCGCGCCGGGGCTCACCGATCTCGATCTCTTCGACCGACCAGGGACCGTTCAGTTCCCAGACCAAGGCGCCTTTGGTTTTCAGGGTTTTCAAGGGACGGCCCCTCCTTTTGCAGTTGTCGCGTGTACTAACCGCTTAATTGTTAGCGCCGTCACAGGCCGGCCGAGGGCGAACTTAGACCAATACTATTGTCAATACAGTATTTGATACGATTTGCCGCGGCCGACCGCGCCCAGAACAGTTCGAGGTTGAAACATGGGAACACCCGTAATCGTTGGAGCCGTCCGGACGGCGATCGGCAGGTCCTTCAAGGGGACGCTCGTCAACACCCCGCCCGAGACGCTGATCACCGCGGTGCTTCCGGAGGTGGTCCGCCGGTCCGGTGTCGACCCGGCAGACATCGACGACATCATCTTCGCCGAGTCGCACTACGGCGGCGGCGACCTGGCGCGGTACGCCGCCAGCGCCACCGGGCTGGACCACGTTCCCGGCCAGTCGGTGAACCGGCACTGCGCGGGCAGCCTCACCGCCATCGGCAATGCCTCGGCCCAGATCGGTTCCGGGATGGAGCGCGTGCTCATCGCCGGTGGCGTGCAGTCGTTGTCGATGACGCCGCTGACGAACTGGCGTATTCCCGGTCCCGAGCTGAAGTTCGAGGAACGCTGGATGCCGCCGACTCACCTCGAGACGCCGGACGCGCCGGCCAAGGACATGTCGATCACGGTGGGCTGGAACACCGCGCAGTCGGCCGGCATCACCCGCGAGGAGATGGACGCTTGGGCGGCCCGATCGCACCAGCGCGCCATCGCGGCCATCGATGCGGGCAAGTTCGTCGACGAGATCCTGCCGCTGAAGATCACCCAGCTAGACGGGTCGCTCACCGAGTTCGCGGTCGACGAGTTCCCGCGTCGCGACACCACCGTCGAGAAGCTCGCCGGCCTCAAGGTGCTGCACCCCGAGATCGAAGGCTTCTCGATCACCGCGGGCAACAGCAGCGGCACCAACGACGCCGCGGCGGCCGTCGCGCTCGTCGACCGCGACTACGCCACGGCCGAGAAACTCAACGTGATGGGTACCGTCAGGGCCTGGGCCGCTGCGGGGGTGCCGCCCAGGGACTGTGGTCTGGGTGCCCTCAAGGCGATCGAAAAGGTTCTGCAGCGGGCCGGGCTTTCGGTCGCCGACGTGACGCTGTGGGAGATCAACGAGGCGTTCGCCTCCGTGCCGATCGCGGCCTGCAAGCAGTTCGGTATCGACGAGGAGAAGGTGAACTTCTTCGGCAGCGGCTGCAGCCTGGGCCACCCGATCGCGGCGTCGGGCGCACGCATGATCACCACGTTGGCGTACGAGCTGGGCCGCCGCGGCGGCGGCATCGGCGTCGCGGCCATGTGCGCCGGTGGCGGACAGGGCGGCGCAGTCGTTATCGAGGTCTGAGTGGACGACCACGAACTGGCTGCGCGGCTAGCCACCGAGGCCGGGCAGCTGCTGCTCGGCGTGCGGGAGGAATTCGCCGACGCGGACGCCAGCGAGCGGAAAGCCGCGGGGGACAAGCGATCCCACGACTTCCTGATGGAAGCCTTCGGCAAGGAGCGCCCGGACGACGCGGTGCTGTCCGAGGAGGGCGCCGACGATCCGGTGCGGCTGCGCTCGGAACGGGTTTGGATTGTCGATCCGCTGGACGGAACGCGCGAATTCTCCGAATTGGGGCGCCACGACTGGGCTGTGCACGTCGCGCTCTGGCAGGCCGGCGAGCTCGTTGCGGGCGCGGTAGCCCTACCGGCTCAGGGAATTACGCTGGCGACGCCCGACGTTGCGCCGCCTCCTTCGACGCTTTCTAAGGCACCGGAACAGCCGCGCATCGTGGTGTCGCGCACGCGGCCGCCCGCCATCGCGCTGGCCGTGCGTGACGCGCTGAACGGCACGCTGGTGGAAATGGGCTCCGCCGGAGCCAAAGTGGCCTCGATCGTGCAGGGGTTGTCCGATGTGTACGTGCACGCCGGGGGCCAGTTCGAATGGGACTCAGCGGCCCCGGTGGCGGTGGCCCGGGCCGCCGGTCTGTTTACCTCCCGCATCGACGGGTCGGCGTTGGCCTACAACCAGCCCGACCCGAAGCTGCCCGACCTGGTAGTCTGCCGTCCCGAGCTGGCGCGGGCTGTACTCGCCGTAACTGGCTAGAACGGTTACCGACGCCGGAGCCGGCGCCGGGGCCCCTTCGCTTCTTCGGTCCACTCGTGTTCGATGCGTCCGATCTCGAGTGAGAGCGACGTCAGCGTCGGGTTGTCGCAATGGACTTCGTGCGCGGTGCGGAATTTCGCGGCGTCGCCGGTGGTCGGCAGGTGCGGTCGCAAGCCCTCGAACCATTCGTCGCCGACAACGTTGGGCGGGTCACCGGCGCGCGGTCCCGCCGCCCACTGCCGATAGGCGTCTCGCGCTTCCGCCAAGCCGGTCCGCCAGCATTTGACCGCTTCGTGGCGCTGCGAATGCAGGTGGAACTTCATCTGGTGCCGGTGGTTGGTCTTTTCCACCATTCCCGGCAGCAAGGTGTCGGTGGCGGACCGCGCAACGCCCGCGATGCCCACGACCGACGCACCCACGACCGTTCCCATCAGGCCCATCGTCGCCATGTCCATAGCTTGATCGTCGCACCCGAAGACGCGCTAAGGCTATTGGCGCAGCGCATTCTCCCAAGACAGAACCCGTTCGGCCAGCTCTGGTCCGCAGTCTTCCTGGATGAAGTGGCTCGCGTTGATGCGGGCGTGCGGTTGACCAGCCGCCCCGGGGATGTGCTTGATCAGCGCACGGTCGCTCTTCCCGAGGATCGGGTCGCGGCGCCCGAAGATGGCGAGGAATGGTTTCTCCCAGCGGCCCAGGGCGTCCCAAGCCGCCCGATTGGCCGACATCGCCGGATCGTCCGGCGATGTCGGCACCAACTGCGGAAACGCGC
>PLSK01000052.1 GCA_003165155.1 Mycobacterium sp.
CGGGCGCGGCGGTTCCGGCAGCCATCATCCTGATCGCGATCGGCGCGATCTCGGTGCATCGGGCGGTCGCGCAGGGCGCGGGGCTATCGGGAGTGGTCGCTTTCCTGGGGGCGGTGTTGGTGCTGGCCAAGTTGTGCGATGACGAGGGCCTGTTCGAGGCTGCGGGTGCGGCGATCGCGCGCGGGCGCGTTGGGTCGGGGTGGCTACTGGGTCGGGTCTTCGTCGTCGCGGCCACCGTCACCGCTGCGCTCAGCCTGGACGCTGCCGTGGTGTTGCTGACCCCGGTCGTGCTCGTTGCGGTCCGGCGGTTGCGCGTCCCGGTGCGGCCGTACGCCTACGCCACCGCTCATCTGGCTAACGGCGCCTCGCTGTTGCTTCCGGTGTCGAACCTGACCAACCTGCTGGCCTTTCATTTGGCGAACATCTCTTTCGTCAAGTTCACCCTGCTGATGGCGTTGCCGTGGCTAGCCACGGTAATCAGTCTGTACCTGGCCTTCCGGTGGTTTTTCGCCGAAGACCTACGCGTCCAGCCGACCCCCGAGCAGCTCGGGCCGGCGCCGCGCCCACCGGTGTTCGTTTTGCTGGTTGTGGGGCTGACGCTGGCCGGGTTCGCGGTCGCTCAATCCGTGGGTGTCGCGCCGGCCTGGGTGGCGTTGGCCGGCGCGTCGGTGCTTGCGGTGCGCAGCCTGCGGCACCGGCACACCTCGGTCGGCGAGATCGTGCGTTCGCTGAATGTGTCGTTCCTGGTGTTCGTGTTGGCGCTGGGCGTCGTGGTGCAGGCGGTCATGCTCAACGGGATGGACAAGGCGATGTCTGCGGTACTCCCGTCGGGTTCGGGGCTGGCCGCATTGCTCGCGATCGCCGCGGTGGCCGCCGTGTTGGCCAACGTCGTCAACAATCTGCCCGCAACGCTGGTGTTGCTGCCGCTCGTCGCGGCCGGTGGGCCGGTGGCCATCCTGGCGGTGCTGATCGGGGTCAACATCGGCCCCAACCTGACCTACGCCGGCTCGCTGTCCAACCTGCTGTGGCGGCGTGTGCTCCGCCAGCACGACGTCGAGGCCGGCGTGGGCGAGTACACCCGCCTGGGGCTGTGTACCGTGCCCGCGACCCTGGTGGTCGCGGTGCTCTCGTTGTGGGCCAGCGTGCGACTGCTCGGCAGCTAAGCGCTGAGGGCGAGTGCCGAACGCGCCGCACCGCGGTGTCGGCACACTTTTCCGCATCGATCGTCGGGTCATGCCACACCACAGGATGCCCGTCCTTGGTGATCGCGATGTCGAGTTCGAGTGTGCTGACACCCACTTCGAGCGATTTGGCGAATGCTCGCAGCGATTCCTCGGTCGTCTCGCCACGGCCTCCGCGATGGGCCTGCAGGTCGAAATCGGCCGGCGCTGCCCTAGAAGGCGCGGCACCGATACTGGCGCGCCAGCCGGGCATTTAACTTCTGCGCTGCCGCGCGATTTCGGCGAGCACCACCCCGGCGGCCACCGAGGCATTCAGTGATTCCGTCTCACCGGCCATCGGGATCGACACCACCTGCTCACAGGTCTGCCGCACCAGCCGGGACAGACCCTTGCCTTCCGACCCTACGACCACCACCATCGGATCAGTGCCGTCCAGGTCGTCGAGCACAGTGTCACCATCGGCGTCCAGCCCGATCACCCGCACGCCGCGATCGGCCCAACCCTTAAGCGCCCTGGTGAGATTGGGTGCCCGCGCCACCGGAACCCGGACCGCCGCCCCCGCGCTGGTCCGCCAGGCCACCGCCGTCACCGAGGCCGATCGCCGCTGCGGGATCAGAACGCCGTGGCCGCCGAACGCCGCGACGGAACGAATGATCGCACCCAGGTTGCGTGGATCGGAAATGTTGTCGAGCGCAACCAGCAACGCCGGGGGTGACGCATTGGCGGTGGTAAGCAGGTCGTCGGGGTGGGCGTAACCGTATGGCGGTACCTGCAATGCGATGCCCTGGTGGAGATGGTTGGTGGCCATTCGGTCCAGGTCGGCACGCGGTACCTCGAGGATTGCGATACCTAAGTCGGCCGCGCGGGAAACAGATTCGGTGAGTCGCTCGTCGGCTTCGGTGCCAAGCGCGACGTAGAGCGCCGTCGCGGGGACGCCGGCGCGCAGGCATTCCACCACCGGGTTGCGCCCGAGCACGGTTTCGGTTTCATCGGTGCGCTTGTCCGGCCGGCGGCGCGGCTGTGGCGATTTGACGCGCTTGGCGGCGGGGTGGTTTGGCCGCATATGCGCCGGCGGGGTGGGACCACGTCCCTCCAGCGCGCTACGACGCTGGCCGCCCGAGCCGACGGTGGGGCCTTTCTTGGAACCGGTTTTGCGGATCGCGCCCTGGCGTCGCGAGTTGCCGGCCATCTACTTCTCGTACCTTTCTAGACCGGCCAGCAGCTCCCACTGCGGCCCGTCGGCGGTATCGGTGACTTCAATGCCGGCGTCCTTGAGTCGATTCCGGATCTCGTCGGCCAGCGCCCAATTGCGCTCTTCCCGAGCCTTTTGTCGGCTTTCCAGTTCCGCTTGCACCAGCACGTCAACGGCCGCCAGGGCGGCCGACGTCTCGTCGCGAGATTCCCAGCGTTCGTCGAGCGGATCGCAACCCAGGATACCCATCATCGCCCGAATGGCGCTGGCACTCTTCAACGCACCGTCATGGTCGCCCGCATCCAATGCCCGGTTTCCTTCCGCGCGCGCCTGGTGCACCTCGGCCACCGCGATCGGAACGGCCAGGTCGTCATCGAGCGCTGCGGCGAAGCGTGGGGTCCACTGGCCCGGAACGACGGCACCGACCCGACTGCGAACACGGTGCAGGAATTCCTCGACCCCGACATAGGCTTTGACCGCGTCCTGCAGGGCGGTTTCGGAGAATTCCAGCATCGACCGGTAGTGCGCACTGCCCAGGTAATAGCGCAGTTCGGCGGGCCGGACACGCTGCAACATCGCCGGTATGGCCAGCACGTTGCCCAGCGATTTGCTCATCTTTTCGCCGCCCATCGTCACCCAGCCGTTGTGCAGCCAGTAGCGGGCGAACCCGTCTCCGGCGGCACGGCTCTGTGCGATCTCGTTTTCGTGGTGCGGGAATATCAAATCCATGCCGCCGCAGTGGATGTCGAATTCCGGCCCGAGATATGTGCGCGCCATTGCCGAGCATTCCAGGTGCCAGCCGGGACGTCCGCGGCCCCAGGGTGTGGGCCAGGATGGCTCGCCGGGCTTGGCGCCCTTCCATAAGGTGAAGTCGCGCTGGTCGCGCTTGCCGGTGGCCACCCCCTCGCCCTGATGTACATCGCCAACCTTGTGGCCGGACAGCTGCCCGTACTCTGGGTAGCTGAGCACATCGAAGTAGACGTCGCCCTTGCACGCGTACGCGTGATTAGTTTCGATCAGGCGTTCCATTAATTCGACCATCTGGGTGATGTGCCCGGTGGCCCGTGGCTCGGCTGACGGCGGCAAGACGTCCAAGGCGTCGTACGCGGCCGCGAAAGCGCGCTCGTAGGTGGCCGCCCACTCCCACCACGGCCGGCAGGCCGCGGCGGCCTTGTTNNTGCCCGATGTGCGGCTGGCCTTGAACGGTTGCACCGCACAGGTAGATGGAGACGTGCCCGGCCCGCAGCGGAACGAAGTCACGCACGGCACCCGCCGCCGTATCGTGCAGTCGCAAGCGGGCGGGATCGGTCACGACGTGCCAGCTTACCTGCTAGTTCGAACTGGCCGGGCCCTCAGTGGCCTCCACTACCGGGCGCTACCCGAAGGGGACAACCAGAGCGGTCGCGATCGCAGCCAATCCTTCGCCGCGCCCGGTCAGTCCCAGTCCGTCTGTGGTGGTTCCCGAAACCGAGACAGGCGCCCGCAGCACGCCAGACAACACCTGCTGCGCCTCGGCACGCCGCGGACCAATCTTGGGTTGGTTCCCGATCACCTGCACAGCCGCGTTGCCGACCCGGTAGCCGTGTCCCGATATCAGGTCGACGACGTGGCGCAGCATGTCGGCGCCGCTGACACCCTTCCAGCGCGGATCGTCGACTCCGAAGACGCCACCGATATCGCCCTGACCTGCTGCCGACAGCACAGCGTCGCACAGCGCGTGCGCCGCCACGTCGCCATCGGAATGTCCGGCGCAGCCGTCGGCGCCCGGAAACAGCAGTCCGACCAGCCAGCAGGGCCTGCCGGGTTCAATCGGGTGCACATCGGTGCCCAGACCGACCCTGGGTAAATCGGGAAGTTCGCTCATCGCCGCACAATCGCTTGGGCCAGCAGCAGATCCAGCTGGTTGGTGATCTTGAATGCCAGTGGGTCGCCTTCGACCACCTGGATCTGGCCACCCACCTGCTCGACGAGGGACGCGTCGTCGGTAACACTGGACCCACGGGACCCAAGAGCCCCAACAGGAGTAGCGGCGCTCTGGTAAGCGCGATAGGCGCGCAGCAGCAGGCCGGTCGCGAACCCCTGTGGGGTCTGCACCGCCCGCAGGCCGGCCCGCTCCGGCGTGCCCAGGACCACCCCGTTGGCATCCACCGCCTTGATGGTGTCAGACAGTGGCAGTGCGGGCACCACGGCGGCATGACCGGCCCGCAACGATTCGACAACCCGAACTATCAACGCTGGCGGCGTCAGCGGCCGCGCGGCGTCGTGCACCAGCACAAAGTCCGGCGCTTCCGACCCCGGGACCTCAGACATCGCAGAAAGCGCCAGACTCACGGATTGGGTACGGTCGCAGCCGCCCGCTACGACGGCGGCTTTCTCGCCGAGGATCAGCTTCGCCTCGTCAGTGAGGTCTGCCGGCACCGCTACTAGAACGGCGTCGACGACCCCGGAGTCCAGCAAGCCATCCACGGCACGCTCGACAAGGGTCCGTCCCTCGAGTTGATGGAACGCCTTCGGGATACCGGCAGCGAGCCGCTGCCCCGAACCGGCGGCCGGCACCACGGCGACTACCGTTCCCGAGGCGCCCCTTCCCCCGACCACCAGAGTCTCAGGGTCTTCAAGAAGCGGCGGCCAGAACCTCGTCGAGGATGGTCTCCGCTTTGGCGTCGTCGGTGCTCTCAGCCAACGCCAGTTCACCGACCAAGATTTGCCGCGCCTTGGCCAGCATGCGCTTCTCGCCTGCGGACAACCCGCGTTCCTGGTCGCGACGCCACAGGTCGCGCACTACCTCAGCCACCTTGTTCACGTCGCCCGAGGCGAGTTTCTCAAGATTGGCCTTGTAGCGGCGTGACCAGTTGGTCGGCTCTTCAGTGTGCGGGGCACGCAGAACCTGGAAAACCTTGTCGAGGCCTTCCTGTCCGACGACGTCGCGGACACCGACGTACTCAGCGTTATCGGCCGGGACTCGAACGGTCAGGTCTCCCTGCGCAACTTTCAAGACGAGATACTCTCTTTGTTCCCCTTTAATGGTCCGGGTTTCAATCGCCTCGACTAACGCAGCACCGTGGTGCGGATAGACAACGGTGTCACCGACCTTGAAGATCATCTGATTCGAGCCCCTTTCGTTACCTCATTCTAACACGGCGGCCCAAAGCGTGCGGATCAACGTTGCAGGTCAGGGGCACAACGCGCAGATTAGGGGTTGACAGGAGAAACAAGACGTGCCATCGAGCACACTAGCAACGCCCCGACCGGGACCCGCCAGGTACCCCGCGCGACGCCCTGGTCTGCTGGTCTTCGGGCTGGCCTCGCGTCCCGCGCTACCGCGGACGGCGCGTTCCTACTACTGTGCATAGTTGCAAGTGCATCGTTGCCATGCACATCGTTACAAGTCCAACCGCTTGCCCAGCAGGAGGAATTGCGTGAACCGCTTCAAGATCCGCCTGCCCGCGCTGGCCGTCCTGGCCTTGATCGGCATGCTCACCGCGACGCTCACCGGTTGTAGCGCCGGTCAGATTTCTCAGATGGCCACCCAGGAGCCCGCCGTCAACGGCAACAGGGCCACGTTCAATAACGTGGCGCTGCGCGACATACACATACGAGCCAGCCAATCCGGCGACTTCATCGAGCCCGGCAAAACCGTGGACCTGGTGCTGGTGGCCGTCAATCAATCGCCAGATATCACGGACAGGCTGGTAGGCATCACCAGTGACATCGGCACGGTGACGCTTGCCGGTGGCGATGGCCGACTGCCCGCCGGCGGGATGCTGTTCATCGGTACGCCCGATGGCAAGAACCTGGCGCCCGGACCGATGGACGCCAACAACGCGGCCAAGGCAACAGTGACGTTGGCCCAGCGCATCACCAATGGCCTCGCCTACAACTTCACCTTCAATTTCGAGAAGGCCGGGCAGGCCACCGTGATGGTGCCGATTTCGGCCCCGGAGGCTCCGCAGCGGTCCTGACCGCGACACCTGACGGCCTGTCACACCGGGCTTGTCGCACCAGGCCGATACGGTCAAAGCGTGGCAAACGCACGCTCGCAGTACCGGTGCTCGGAATGCCACCATCTCACCGCCAAGTGGGTGGGGCGCTGTATGGAATGCGGTACGTGGGGCACGGTCGACGAAGTGGCCGTGCTCAGTGCGGTCGGTCGCGGGGGCCGTCGTTCCGCCAATCTGGGTCCGGCCTCGAAAGCCGTTCCGATCAACTCCATCGAGCCGAATCTCAGCAAGCACCGACCGACGGGGATCGACGAGCTAGACCGAGTGCTCGGCGGCGGTGTGGTGCCCGGTTCGGTGACGCTGCTGGCGGGTGATCCGGGCGTCGGTAAGTCGACGCTGCTGCTCAAGGTCGCCCATCGCTGGGCACAGTCCGGCCGGCGCGCGCTGTATATCTCTGGCGAGGAGTCCGCCGGCCAGATCCGGCTGCGAGCCGACCGCATCGATTGTGGGAGTGACGAGGTCTACCTGGCCGCCGAATCCGACCTGCACACGGTGCTGGACCACATCGCGACGGTGCAGCCGGCGCTGGTCATCGTCGACTCGGTGCAAACCATGTCGACCGCCGATGCCGACGGCGTCGCCGGCGGCGTCACCCAGGTGCGCGCGGTCACCGCGGCGCTGACCGCGGCCGCCAAGGCCAACGATGTCGCGCTGATTCTCGTCGGCCACGTCACCAAAGACGGAGCCATCGCCGGACCGCGCTCGCTTGAACACCTCGTCGACGTGGTGCTGCACTTCGAAGGCGACCGCAACGGCACGGTGCGGATGGTTCGCGGGGTCAAAAACCGATTCGGTGCGTCCGACGAAGTCGGGTGCTTCATGCTGCACGACAACGGGATTGAGGGTGTGGCGGACCCGTCGAACCTGTTCCTGGATCAGCGGCCGACGCCGGTGCCTGGCACCGCGATCACGGTGACGCTGGACGGAAAGCGGCCGCTGATCGGCGAGATTCAGGCGTTGCTGGCGACATCGACCGGCGGCTCGCCGCGTCGCGCCGTCAGCGGGATAGACCATGCCCGGGCCGCGATGATCACCGCTGTCCTGGAGAAGCATGCCAGGCTGCCCATCGCCGCCAACGACGTCTATCTGTCCACTGTGGGCGGCATGCGATTGACCGACCCGTCGTCGGATCTCGCGGTCGCGATCGCCCTGGCTTCGGCATACGCGGATCTCCCGCTACCCACCACCGCGGTGATGATCGGCGAGGTCGGGCTGGCGGGCGATCTGCGGCGCGTCAGCGGCATGGAACGGCGCCTGTCCGAAGCCGCACGGCAGGGATTCACCATCGCCCTGATCCCCACGGGTTGCGCCGCGGTACCGCCGAGCATGCGCGTGCTGAGCGCACCCAACATCGTCGCGGCGCTGGAGCACATGATCGACATTGCAGATCAAAGAAGTGGGCCGATCACACAAGTTGTACGGGCTCCCGTCCTGCGCGTAGCAGAATGACACGTTGTGACCCGTCCGACGCTGCGTGAGACCGTCGGCCGCCTGGCGCCCGGCACCGGGCTCCGGGACGGCCTGGAGCGCATTCTGCGCGGCCGCACCGGTGCGCTGATCGTGCTCGGCCACGACGACAGCGTCGAGGCCATCTGCGACGGCGGCTTCTCGCTCGATGTCCGGTACGCGCCGACGCGGCTGCGGGAGCTGGCCAAGATGGACGGCGCTGTGGTGCTGTCCACCGATGCCAGCCGCATCGTTCGGGCCAACGTGCAGTTGGTTCCCGACCCGTCTATCCCCACCGATGAATCGGGGACCCGGCACCGCTCGGCGGAACGGGCCGCGATCCAGACCGGCCACCCGGTGATCTCGGTCAGCCACTCGATGAACATCGTCACCGTCTATGTCGGCGGCGAGCGCCACGTGCTCACCGACTCCGCGACCATCCTGTCGCGAGCCAATCAGGCCATCGCCACGTTGGAGCGTTACAAGGCCAGGCTCGACGAGGTCACCAGGCAACTCTCCCGGGCGGAGATCGAGGACTACGCCACGCTGCGCGACGTGATGACGGTGGTGCAGCGGCTGGAGTTGGCCCGCCGCATCGGTCTGGTGATCGACAACGACGCTGTCGAACTCGGCACCGACGGGCGCCAGCTGCGACTGCAACTGGAGGAGCTGCTGGGTGGCAACGACACCGCGCGAGAACTGATTGTGCGCGACTACCACGCGAGCCCGGAGCCACCATCCAAGGCGCAGGTCGCCAGCACCCTGGCCGAGCTGGACACCCTCTCAGACACCGAATTGCTCGAGGTCACCGTGCTGGCCAAGGTCTTTGGATATCCGACCACGACAGAGGCTCAGGATTCGGCGCTGAGCCCGCGTGGCTACAGCGCAATGGCCGGTATTCCCCGGCTGCAATTCGCCCACGTCGACCTGTTGGTCCGGGCGTTCGGAACGCTGCAGGGCCTGCTGGCGGCCAGTTCAAACGACCTGCAGTCGGTGGAAGGTATCGGTTCGATGTGGGCCCGCCACGTGCGGGAGGGGCTGTCGCAACTAGCAGAGTCGACGATCGCCGACCCCCTCAACTAATTACCGGCAGCGGCCGGCGGCGCTTCCGGTGGTGGCGCCAGCGCGGGCTGACCTGGTCCCGGAGCCGGTGGCGGCTGATTCAGGATGAACGGAACCGGGAACGAGCGCAGGTTGCCCAGCTGCACGACGAGGTTGTAAGTGCCCGGTCCGATCGCCGGCCGCGGCAGCGGACAGTGCGGCGCCGATCCCATCCCGGTCCAGGTCACCGCCGTCGTGACCTGCTCCCCCGGCGCGAAGCCTTTGACCAGGGTCTCGTTGGACGGCGCGCAATCCAGGTTGGACCACAGCCGCTTGTTGTCCAGCGAATAGACGTAGGCGGCCAGCACCGCGGCTCCAACATCGCGCTTGCAGGCCACCAGCCCGATATTGGTGACAACCATGGTGAACTTCGGCTGGTCTCCGATGAAGTACTGAGGTGCGTTGGTCAGGCCCTTGACGGCCAGAGTCGAATCGGGGCAGTCGTCGCCCGGGTTCAGCACCGGCGGCGGCTGCACCGCGGCCGTGGCGGTGGGGGACTCCGGGTTTTGCCCCTCCGGGGGCGGCGCCAGCGGGTTGCCGCCCTCCTGTCCGGGTGGTGGCGGCGCCTGCGGCGGCTGCGAGCCCGGATGGCTTTGGGCGGGGGCTGATTTGTCGGCGTTGGCGGGTTTGGCGCCCGCGCTGCTGCTCACGAAGGCGATAACGGTCGCGATGGCGATCCCGATGACGACGACCGCGATGCCCAGGGCCAAGCCCCTGCGCCGCCAATAGATCTCCGTCGGTAGCGGGCCCTGCGGTTCCAACTCCAGCACATTTACACCGTAGGTCCAGGTCACGTCGAGTTGTTTGACCAGCCTCGGCGTGTCGCCAGGTTAGCTCGCCAACCGCCGTGTTAGTGGCGGTGAGGAAGTTACTCTCCGATGTCGCCGACGCGGTGGACCAACGCCGCCCGCCCGTCGGCGAGGTGATAGGTGAGGCCCGCCACCGCCAGGGTGC
>PLSK01000236.1 GCA_003165155.1 Mycobacterium sp.
GCGCTGAAAGAGGCGGGCAAGATCGACGCCGCCGACACCACGCTGGTGGCCCGCTTCAAGGCGGCCGGGCTGGTCATCGCCGGACGGACGAATAGCTCGGAGATGGGCAGCCTGCCGACCGCACAGCCGGTGGCCTGGGGCGCGACCCACAATCCGTGGGCGTTGCAGCGCACGCCGGGTGGCTCCAGCGGCGGCGCCGCTGCCGCGGTAGCAGCCGGGATGGTTCCGTTTGCCAACGCGTCGGACGGGGGCGGGAGCATCCGCATCCCGGCCTCGTGCTGCGGGCTGGTGGGACTCAAGCCCAGCCAGGGGCGGATCTCCGTTGGCCCGGCGCGGGCCGAGGCGGGCCTGGGGGTGGAACTGTGCGTGAGCCGAACGGTGCGGGATACGGCCGGACTGCTCGAAGCGGTGCGCGGCCCGGGTATCGGCGACACCGTGATCGCTCCCGCGCCGCGACGGACGTACCTCGAGGAAGTCGGAGCCGATCCGGGTCGGTTGCGCATCGGCCTGCTCGATGTCCATCCGCGCGGCGAATTCCTGCACGAGGACTGCATTTTGGCGGTGCACTCAGCGGCGTCGATGCTTCAGGGCCTCGGGCACATCGTCGAGCCGGCCTATCCGGCCTGCCTCGCCGATGACACGTTGCCGCTCCGGTTTATGACGCTGTGGGCAACGCAGATGGCGATGGGCGCGCGTGCGATCGGCGAGACGCTGGGGCGCGAGGTGACCGCACAAGATATCGAGCCGGTCAACTGGGTGCTCATCGAGCTGGCGCAGCGGCTGACCGCGGTCGACTACGCCACCGCGCAGGCGGCCGGGTGGGCGTTCCGGCGGGCGCTGCAGCAATGGTGGGCCGACGGCTGGGATCTGCTCCTCACGCCGACGCTGGCCGAACCGCCGCCACCACTAACGGAATTCGAGAACAGTCCTGAGGATCCAACAGCCCCGATGGTCCGCGGCGGGCGGTTCGCCGCGTTCACGCCTCCGTTCAACATGAGCGGGCAACCGGCGATCAACCTTCCCCTGCACCGCAACGCCGAGGGCATCCCCATCGGCATCCAACTCGTGGCGGCCTATGGTCGGGAGGACATTCTCATTCGTATTGCCGCCCAACTGGAATCGGCCCATCCCTGGTCGCTGCACCACCCGCAGGTAGCGCTCGCGGGCCTATAAGGCGCGGTCGAATTCGATGGGCAGGGTCGTCGGTCCGCTCAGGGTCAACATCGGCTTCCACGGTGCCGGTCCGGCGGTACGCGGGTTCACCAGCCGTTGGGCGAGGACGGTCAGTGCTTCGGCAATCTCGCGCCTGGCCAAGTTGGCGCCCAGGCAGTAGTGCGCGCCGCCGCCGAAAGTCAGGATTGCCGGTGCGTCCTCGCGAGTGATGTCGACGCGGTCCGGGTCTTGGTAGATGGTTGGATCACGGTTAGCCGCAGCGGTATTCACGACGACCATCGTGCCCGCGGGGAAAAGGTAGCCGTCGAGCTCGGCGTCCTCGCCCACCAGGCGAAGGGTTCCGCACGCGATCGGCGAGTGGCGCATGGTTTCCTCGACCGCGCGCATCGCCAGTTCGGGCTGCTCCTTGAGCAGTACCCATTGCTCGGGGTGCTCACAGAGGACTTGCACTGAGGCGGCCACTTGATTTCGCGTGGTGTCAGTCCCGGCCAGAAGCAGGCCTCCGGCGAGCATCCGCAGTTCGGCGGTGTTGAGCCGATCACCGTCGTCCTCGGCACGAATAAGGTCGGAAAGCAGGTCGTCGGTCAGGCTGTGCCGGCGCCGGGCGACCATGTCGTCGACGTAGTCGTCGAGTTCTCGCCACGCGCGCATGACGACAGGCTCGACCTCGCGGACGTCGACGGTGAAGGTGAAGGCTTTGAAGACGTCGTCTGCCCACAAGGAAAATTGTTGCCAATCCTCGCGGGGCGCGCCGAGCAGTGCGCAGATGATCGGGACGGGGTACGGGCGCGCGATGTCGGTGACGACGTCACAGCGTCCCGCGTCGGCAACCTGATCGACCAGCTCGTTCATCACATCGGCCATGGTGTCGTGCAGGCGCGCGACTGTTCGCGGGGTGAAGGCTTTGGAACACAGACTGCGCAGTCGATGGTGCGCGTCTCCCTCCAGGCACAGCAGGCTGTTAACCACTTTGTCCCACAAGGGACCCGATGTGATGCCCTGGACGAGCAGGTTCATGCCGGGTGGGATCTGGAACCGGGTATCACGCAGAACCGAACGCACGAGTTGATAGGACAGCACTTCGGGACCGAATGGTCCGATCGCGATGGGGGCTTGCCTTTGCGCTGCTTGCAGGCGGGGATATACCTCGGCGGGAGTCTCCTCGACGTCGTACGCGAGCGTCGGTAGATCGGCGTCGAAAACGCTTGCAGGAGCGGCACCCACGGTCATGGCGGTCTCCTTAGCGCGGATCCGCGGGGGCGAAGCTCGCGGGACAACTCTCACACAATGTATGGCCAGTGGTAATGGCTGTCAACGACTCTTTGCGCCGAAACTGCACTCAGGGTGTGGTCAGGCAAATCGCGATGTGCGTGCAGTTTCGGCGCCGCTATTTCAATCTCGGCGCCGAATCCCAGGCGCCGGCCATACATAAATTAGAAAGCGTATTGCCGGTGATTTAATGGGCGACGGGGCAGCTGCCCTGGTAGTCGACCTGCCAGTGCTTGACGCCGTTGATGAAGGCCGACCGAAGCCGCTCGGGATCCCCCGCGGCACTCAGGTCGGGCATTTGATCGGCGATCGCGTTGAACATCAGGTCGATCGTCATGCGGGCCAGGTTGGCGCCGATGCAGTAGTGCGCGCCGGTGCCGCCGAATCCGACGTGCGGGTTGGGGTTGCGCAGGATGTTGAAGGTGTGAGGGGCGTCGAAGACCTCTTCGTCGAAGTTGGCAGAGCGATAGAACAGCACCAGCCGCTGGCCCTTCTTGATTCGCACGCCCCCGAGCTCGGTGTCCTCCAGGGCGGTGCGCTGAAACGCCGTGATCGGGGTGGCCCAACGGATGATCTCGTCGGCCGCGGTCTTCGGTCGCAGCCCCTTGAACAGCTCCCACTGGTCGGGATTGTCGGTGAAGGCCATCATTCCCTGCGTGATCGAGTTGCGGGTCGTCTCGTTGCCGGCGACGGCCAGCGTGACCATGAACATGCCGAACTCGGCCTCGGAGAGCCCTTGGCCGTCGGCATCGGCTTCGATCAGCGTCGTGATGATGTCTTGACCCGGCACCTCGCGCTTTTGCGCCGCCAACTGCATGGCGTACCACATCAATTCGCCCGCTGACGTCAGCGAGTCGTTGTCGGCGAATTCGGGGTCGTCGCTGCCAATCATGTTGTTGGACCAGTGGAACAGCTTGTCGTAGTCCTCGAGCGGCACCCCGAGGAGGCCGGCGATGGCCTGTAGCGGCAACTCGCAGGCCACCTGGCGAACGAAGTCACCCGAGCCCTCCGCCGCAGCCTGGCTGGCGATCAGCTGCGCACGTTCAGCGAGGTCGGCGCGCAGTCTATCGACCGCGCGCGGCGTAAAGGCGCGGGCGACGATCTTGCGCAACCGGCTGTGTTCGGGGTCGTCCATCATGATCATCGACGTCCGGCCGGCCTCGATCTGGCCCTGCGCCAAGTCTTCCCGGTAGCGCGGCACGATGGATTTCTCGGCCGAGGAGAAGACGTCGCTGCGCAGCGACACCTCGCGGATGTCGCGGTGCTTGCTGACCACCCAGTAGCCGCCGTCGCCAAACCCACCCTGATCGAGCGGCTGCTCATTCCACCAGATCGGTGCCGTCGCGCGCAGCTCCGCGAACTCCTGCTCCGGTACTCGGTGGGCGTAAATGTCGGGATCGGTGAAGTCGAAACCCGGCGGGAGATTCGGAGTGGCCATGGAATTGCTCCTTGGAGTGCTGTTAGGGAAATGCTAACCGCGGCACTTTCACGCTGTCGCGCGCGCCGAGGTTGGTTGCAGCGGTGATAACGGACCCTTCGATCTGGCGTAGCGCGTGCACCGCGGTGAGGAATCGGCGGGTATCGGGTTCCGGTTCTTCGCTGGCCTGATGCCGGGCCAAGGTTTCAGCGGCGCCGAGTTCATCGGTCGCGGAGTTGACGGTCGCAGCGCAGTCGCCGTCGATGATTGCCACCAGCGTGTCGATGTTGCGCCGGGTCTGCGCCGCGGCCGACATGAACGCATCG
>PLSK01000069.1:0-5120 GCA_003165155.1 Mycobacterium sp.
CGCGGCCGTGCCATGGGACTTCGACGGCGACGGCCTGCCGGTGTCGGTGCAACTCGTCGGCCGGCCCTACGACGAAACGACGCTGCTGTCGCTCAGCGCGCAGATCGAACGCGCACGACCATGGGCTCACCGGCGACCGCCGGTGTCATAACAGCGAAATCTGCCGCCAGGCGTCGAGCTTGGCGCCCGGGCGCATCACATGAGCCGGGCTGGTTGACGGGAGCCGCTGGTACTGCACCCCCTCGGCCGGTCCCGCCAGCCTGCGATACAGATCGGCGGCCTTGGCTCCGTTGAAGTACACCCGCTTGATGGTCGGATTGTTGGCGAACAGTTCGGCAAAATTGTTGATTACCAATGATTTTACATCGATCGCGGCGTCAGAGCTGCCGATGCGACGGCACTGGTACAACACATCCCACAGGGCGACACCGTGGGATCGCAGGTACGCCAGTCGGCTGTCATAGGGTGCAGTCACGTCGAAGCCGAAAAGCTCACAGGCGATTGGCCAGAACGCATTTCGCGGATTGGCGTAGTACTGGCGCGTCGCCAGCGATTGAGCGCTCGGAAACGAGCCCAAGATCAAGACCCTGGCACCGTCGTCGACGACCGGCGGGAACCCGCGGAGAAGTGCTGCGTTCATCGCTTCCCATGATGGCCTGCCGGCGTTGTAGGTTGACGACGTGGCCGACCAGAACATCGACGACCTGCTCGAGGGGCTCGAGGGCACCGCGCGGGCTGAGCGTGCGGAGCTGGTGGAATGGCTGCTTGCGCAGGGCATCACCGCCGACGAGATTCGCGCAACCAACCCGCCGCTGCTGTTGGCCACGCGCCGGCTCATCGGCGACGATGGCACTTACGTGTCAGCCCGCGAGATCAGCGAGCGATACGACATTGACCTGACGCTGCTGCAGCGTGTGCAGCGCGCCATCGGTCTGGCTAGAGTCGACGACCCCGATGCGGTTGTGCACATGCGCGCCGACGGTGAAGCCGCTGCATACGCCCAGCGGTTCATCGAGCATGGGCTGAATGCCGATCAGGTGGTGCAGGTCGTGCGGGTGCTCGCCGAAGGTCTTTCTCACGCCGCCGAAGTCATGCGGTACACCGCGCTGGCCGCGATTATGCGCCCGGGAGCGACGGAGCTGGAGATCGCCAAGGCGTCGAGGCTGTTGGTGGGACAAATGGCGCCGCTGCTTGGCCCGATGATTCAGGACACGCTGTTCATGCAATTGCGGCACATGCTGGAGACCGAAGCAGTCAATGCCGGCGAGCGCGCTGCCGGCAAACCGCTGCCGGGCGCGCGCCGCGTCACCGTTGCCTTCGCGGACCTCGTCGGTTTCACCCGCCTGGGTGAAGTCCTGGGAGCCGAAGAGCTTGGGCAGCTTGCCATTCGACTCGCCGATCTCGCTCGTGACCTGACCACCCCGCCGGTCCGCTTTATCAAGACGGTTGGCGACGCGGTGATGTTCGTCTGCTCCGAGCCGGCGCCGTTGCTGGACGTCGTCCTCAAACTCGTCGATGTCGTCGATACGGACAACGAATTTCCGCGGCTGCGAGCGGGCGTGGCTTCTGGGATGGCCGTCAGCAGGGCCGGCGACTGGTTCGGCAGTCCGGTCAACATGGCCAGCCGGGTTACCGGGGTGGCTCGACCAGGCACCGTGCTGGTCGCCGATTCGGTGTGGGAGGCCCTGAACGACCCTGTCGAATCGGGGGAATGCGCCAATTTTCAGGCTTCCTTCGCGGGGGCGCGTCGCCTCAAGGGCATCAAGAATGAAGTCAAACTCTTCCGGGTTCGGCGAGGCGACGGCTCTCTCACCTAACGCCGAGACTGCGGTGAGGGCGTGGTCCGTGCCGATCGCGATCGGTGCGCAGCCTCGACGCCACCACCGCAGGCTCGCAGGCAATCGTTCGCTGTTGGTGAACGCTGTTCCATTGCGGTTATAACGGTGTAATCATGTAATCATGAAAGCTCACCACCACGGACACCGGTCCGGTCGCCCCGGCGGCTGGCAGCAAGCTCAACAACCCGACTCCAGTGGCGCGGCGGAATGGTTCGCCGGACGCCTTCCCGAAGGCTGGTTCGACGGCGATCCGACCGTCATCGTCGATCGCGAAGAGATCACGGTCGTCGGCAAGCTGGCCGACCTCGATACTTACGGCAAACAAGAAGGCAAAGAAGAAAGCGAAGCCCGCGCCGAAGGCCGGGTCTCACGGTTCCGCGAAGAAACCCGGTCGGAGCGTATGAATATCGCCGACGAGGCCCAGGACCGCTACGGGCGCAAGGTCTCCTGGGGCGTAGAGGTCGCCTCGAAGACCGGCACCGAGCGAATCCTGTTCACCCACATCGCCGTACCGGTGATGACGCGGCTGAAACAACCGGAACGCCAGGTGCTCGACACCCTGGTCGACTCGGGTGTCGCCAGGTCGCGCGCCGACGCACTCGCGTGGTCGGTCAAGCTGGTCGGTGAACACGCCGAGGAATGGCTGGGCAAGCTACGCAACGCCATGTCGGCGGTAGACGATCTGCGCACCCAGGGACCCGATCTTCCTGCCGGGTAGCGGTCCCGCTATTCGCCGTTGACCTTGGCGATGATCTTGTCGGCGATCTGGCCGCCTTGGTCGGTGATTTTGTACCCGCACGCATTGATGTCGACGATCACATTGTTCGCCACGCTCGAGACGCGCTGGCACTCCCAGCCGTCAGCGCCTTCCTGGGTGTCCAGCACCGCAATCTTCGGAGGTTCGCCGTTGATTTGGGCGAACGTCCACCGATACGTCTTGCTCTTGTTCGTCACCGTCACCGTCTTGCCGGCGCAGCTCTTCCACTTGTCGTCCGCGCTCTGCAGGAAGGACTTGGCCTTGTCGACGGACGGGAAGAGCACCACGGCCTGGTTGACCCAGTGGTCGTTGTTGTCCCCGGGCTCGGCGGACACCAGTGCGCTCACCCCGGTATAGCCGGTGCCCGCGTAGACGGGTTCTTGGCTGGTGTAGAGCGCGCCCTGGCAATCCGGCGGTTGCAGTGTCACCCCCGAGGTGTCCATCGACGTGATGGGCTTGCTGGGCTCCATGGTCGAAGAGCCCATGGCGGAGTTGATGTCTGACGGGCTCAGCAGAAGGCCGCTGAGGCGATCGGCCGCGATCAGGTCGGGGGGCGGCGGACCCGGTTTGGGTCGAGTGACCACCCAGATCCCGACCCCGACGACGATGAGGACGACCAGAACGGCGACGCCGGCGACGATGGGCCAGGGGTTGCGTTTGCGCGGCGGGGGCTGGTGCTGGGGTTGGTTCCAGGGCGTCGGGCCGGACGGCTGGTGTGGTGGCGGGCCCGGTGGTGTGCCGCCCCAATTGCCGCCACTGCCTTGGTAGTACGGCGGGCTGGGCACCGGCCCACTATTGGGGGCCCAGCCGCCCTGCGTCGGGACCGGCGGCGAAATCGGTCCTCTGGCGCCCGGATTCGGGTAAGGCGCAGATGGTGGGGGAGGGGGTGCCATGGCGGTGGCTGCCAGGGTGGGCGACGCTGCCTCGGCGGATGCGGACGGGGTGGCTTCTTCGCTGCGGCGCAAGATGTTGTCGGCGTGGTCTTGGTCGGGGTCGCTCAGTGCTTCGCGGGCGGCCAGCGCCAGGTCACCCGCACTGGAGTAGCGGTCTTCCGGCTTTTTGGCCATGCCCCGCGCAATCACCCCGTCCAGTGACTTGGGGATGCCTGCTCGTTGGGTGCTGGCCTGCGGGATCGGGTCCATCAGGTGGGCGGTGACCAGCACGCCGGCGCTGTCGGCCTTAAAGGGTGGGGATCCCGTCAGGCACTCGTGCAGCACACAGGCCAGCGAATAGATGTCGGCGCGGTATGTCACCTCGCCGTCGGAAAACCGTTCCGGCGCCATGTATTTCCAGGTGCCCACCGCCGTGCCGAGCTGGGTGAGTTTTTCGTCGGTGGTGGCACTGGCGATACCGAAATCCACGAGATAGGCGAAGTCTGCGCGGGTGACCAGGACGTTCGGCGGCTTGATGTCGCGGTGCATCACCCCGGCGGCATGAGCAGCGTCCAGCGCCGACGCNNACCTGGCTGATGATGGCCACCGCCCGCGGCGGGGTCAACGGGCCGAAGCGCTTGAGCATGCTGTCGAGGTCGGTGCCCTCGATGAGGCGCATCTCCAGAAACATCTTTCCGTCGATTTCGCCGTACTCGTGGATGGGCACCACGTGGGGTTCCTGCAAACGGCCCGCGATGCGGGCTTCGCGCTTCATCCGCTCGCGAAACACCGGGTCGCTGCTGAACTGGTCAGACATCAGTTTGACCGCGACCGTCCACTCCTTGACGGTGTGTTCGGCCTCATAGACCTCGCCCATGCCACCTCGGCCCAGCAGCCGTTTCAGGTGATAGGGCCCAAACATCGTCCCCACCCGCGAAGCCTGCGCGTCGCTCATTGCTGATCCTCCAAACCAACCCCGGCCACGCCGACCATATCAACAACCTGCAGCCAAACGAGGCCGCCGCAACCCACTGACCTAGCAATCGTGCCGAAGCGTCAGGCCTGAGTCATCTCGTAGTACGCGCCCCGCCGGGCCAGTAGCTCGGCGTGAGTGCCTTGTTCAACGATCCGCCCGGACTCCACCACCAGAATGCGGTCAGCCTCCCGAATAGTCGAAAGACGGTGCGCGATAATGAAACTCGTCCGGTCCCGGCGAAGCTCGCGCATCGCCCCCTGGATGAGGACCTCGGTGCGGGTATCGACCGAGCTGGTCGCCTCGTCCAGGATCAGTATCTGCGGGCGGGCAAGAAAGGCGCGGGCGATGGTGATGAGCTGCTTCTCGCCGGCGCTGATGTTGCTGCCGTCGCCGGTGACCCGCGTGCGGTAGCCGGCCGGCAGTGCGTGCACAAAACGGTCGACATGGGCCGCCTTGGCGGCCTGTACGAGTTCTTCGGCGCTGGCGTCCGGCCGTCCATAGGCGATGTTCTCCGCGATCGTCCCGTCGAACAGCCAGGTGTCTTGCAGCACCATGCCGATTCGCGATCGCAGTGTTTGCCTGCTCACCGTGGTGATATCGACGCCGTCGACAAGAATTCGGCCGGAATCGACGTCGTAGAACCGCATGAGCAGGTTCACCAGGGTGGTCTTGCCGGC
>PLSK01000069.1:5157-6359 GCA_003165155.1 Mycobacterium sp.
ACCCGCTCGGCGCTGGCCATCCCCGATTGCAGGGTGTTGTAAATCCCGGCCATCTGGCTCAGCGGATTGTTGAACTGCCGGACGTATTGGATGAACGCCTGGATGTTGCCGAGCGTGATGTGCCCGGTGGCCACCTGCACGCCACCGACCACGGCGACCGCGACGTAGCCGAGGTTTCCGATGAATCCCGTGGCGGGTTGCACCAGGCCGGAGATGAACTGAGCGCCGAAACCTGCCCGGTAGACGTCGTCATTGAGGCGGCGAAACTGCTCGCACGCCGCGGCCTGGTGCCCGAACGTCTTGACCACCGCGAACCCACTGTAGGTCTCTTCGATATGGGCGTTAAGCCGCCCGGTGCTGGTCCATTGGGCCATGAAAAGACGTCGCGAGCGACGGGTGATCGCGCGCGTCACCAGCAGCAACATCGGCACCGACAGCAGCGTGATCAGCGCCAACAGCGGCGAGATCGACACCATCATTGCCAGCGCCGCCAGAACGGCCAGAATCGACGTCACCAGCTGGCTGATCGTCAGCGACAGCGACGACTGGATGTTATCCACGTCATTGGTAACCCGGCTCAGCAGCTCGCCGCGCTGCCGTCCGTCGAAGTAGGAAATCGGCAGCCGGTGCAGCTTGTCTTCGACGTCGGCCCGCAGCGCGGCGGTGGTCTTCTGCACAGCAAGGTTCAGCAACCGGGCCTGCACCCAAAGCAAGAGCGCGGCAATCAGATACATCGCCAGAGCCAGGGCCAGAGTCCGCCCCACCGCGTCGAAGTCAACGCCCCGGCCTGGCACCACTTTCATTCCGGATAGCAGGTCGGCGAAGGCGTTGTCACCACGGGCCCGGGCTTCGGTGACGGCCTGCGCCTTGGTGATTCCCGCCGGTAGCCGTCGCCCGATCACGCCGTTGAACAGCAGATCGGTTGCATGGCCGAGGATCCGCGGTACGACGATGCCGATTGCGGTGCCGGTGATGCCCAGCGTGATGACTGCGGCGCTCAGTCGGCGTTGTGGTGCAAGTCGTTTCACCAGGCGCGACGCCGAACCCCAGAAGTCGCGCGAGCGCATTGCGGTGGGGACCGGGGGGGCGCCCCGGCGCCGGTCGCTGATGGCTGTCACTGCGCGCCCCAGACTCCGGCGCTCATCGATTGCGATGCGGCGAACTCCGCGTAGGCGGGGCAGTCGGCCAGTAGCGATTCGTGG
>PLSK01000127.1 GCA_003165155.1 Mycobacterium sp.
TGGCGCATTCGCGCACGCCAGGGCCGCCCCTCGAGCCAGCGCTGTCTCCGGCTCCTCCGCAGCGTTCACCGTGAGCGACGTCGCCTCTTCCAAATGGGGCTTGATGGCGCCGATGTCGACGCCGTAGCCGATCAGAAACAGGCCGCCGGGGCGCGTCGGCAGCTCGTCGAGCCCGGCGACCATCTCCATCAGCTCTGCGGCGGGTATCTGCCCGGAAGCGTTGTTCAACTGTTCTTTGTGGACATCGGCGATGGAACCGTCGGAGGTCTCGACAACGGCCAGAGTCGCGGTGCCGGGCTCCACGAAAAGCACGGCGGTGCGCTCATAACCCATTGACCCGCCAACAAATTGAGTCAACGCTGTCGCGGCCAAAAACGCCGAGACCAGCATGACGTTCTCAATTCTATGGGCGGACAGCGCATCGCGCAGGGCCGCCGCTTCGAGCTGGTCGGTCCATGCCACCCCGACGGAGGACAGCTCAAGGCCCGCACTGGCCGCATCTTCACGGGTACCCAAGATGGCGGCCACCACTCGATCAGACGCACTGACAGTGGGTGAGTCGTCGGCAGCGGGCACGGCGAACTCATTCTCGTCTACCGTTGCCCCGTCGGCATTTTCGCCTTGCAGCAAGACCATCTGAACCGAGGCCGGCGCCATCGATACTCCGAGCACGATATCCATTACCCACGCCTCCCGAATCTTGGCGGTCAGCCGTGGTCTGGGTGGAGAAGCCACCACGTGGACCGCTAACTGATCGTCGCTGGGGGAGCTGTGTCGGAGTCCTTACGAAGTTATGTAGGCGTTATGAGGTTCAAGTGGTCGCGACATTGCTGAGCACCTTGCCGACCGGTCGTGGAAGTTTTTCTGCACCGATTGATTCGCAGATGCCGATACGCCGATGCGGCCAGGCGAGTGGGGACGGCGCCCACCAGTTGGTCCGACCGAGCAGCGCCGTGGATGCCGTACGCGAACCGCTTCTACCGCGAGGTGGGGGAGCGGTGCCTGGCCAATTTCACCGGAGACTTTGCGTCCGTGCGCGTCGAGTGGTCCAAGGGCTGGGGCTACACCGACGAAGCGGCCTGGACCGATGCCGCCGTGCTCGGGGTAGGCGTGCCCGCGGCACTCAGCGACGGCCAGCCGGCCGGGCATCGGTTCTGCGACGCCCGCACTATCCGCGACGGGCTTGACCCACACCGCATCTATGCGAGCCCGCTGCTCGACACCCTGTTCAGTAGGTCGCGCGCTGACCGATACCAGAACCAGTGAGATCGTGCGCGCCTATTAGGAGTTTTGGGTCGTGAGAGGGTTGGGGGTACCGGGATTGGTCACCGCGGGCGGCAGTTCTTCGTGCAGTGGTTCCGGCGGCGGTGGAGGCGGCGCCAAAGGTTCCGGGCCAAGGATTGTCGGCACCTCCCCGACCGTCTTGCATTTTTCCGGGGTGATCTTGTTCTTCCAGGCGCCGGGCGGGTTGGGTTGTTCGGCCTGGGTCATGTCCGGGCAGGCCCAGTAGCAGTTCCCGCCGCCCCCACCGATCTGAACTCCAAGTGACCCACCGAAATTCGGGCCGTTAGCACCTGCCCCGCCCAGGACGAAGATCCCGTAGGCGCAGTGCCAGTGGCTGCCGTTGATTTCGATCGGGAAGTCGCAGTAAAACCAGTTGCCGCCCATCACGTTGCCACTCGAGCCCACGCCCGGGTAGTCGCACAAGCCGGGTCCGGGAATGTTGCCGCCAATGTCGGCGTGGGTAACAGGCACAGTAAGACACAGCCATGCAGCGCTGATCGCGAGTGCGATGGCGCGTTTCTTCATCAGGCCGCCGCGAGGGCCCGATTAATAACGCACGGCGTCGTAGCAAGCACGCGTGGAGCATAAGCCGGGCATGAAGCGGGGGGGAAGGTGGCAGTTGACTGGTGGCAGTTGACTGGTGGCAGTTGGCTGGAGCCGATGACGGGAATCGAACCCGCGTATTCAGCTTGGGAAGTCGATTTGACATGTTCAGGGCTGCTTTCGGTTGTCCACCGGGCCGGGTGACCTGCGGATTAACGTCCACGAGTGTCGGGGACTATCCACCATCGTCGCCACTACTTGTGACAGCGCCGTGACACCCATCGGCGGCTGACGGCCCTGCCCAACGCATTGGAGAGGGACGACGCTCCATCGGCGGAGGACCGAAAACATCTTCCCAATCGGAACTGAACGGGTTGACCGCGAATCCGTACTGGGCATTTGGCACGCGGACCTGGGTGAAACAGCCAGTTCTCTCAGCTCAGGAGGTTTGGCGCCGTTGGTGGCAAAGTAGGTCCACCGAAGCTACTGCGGACCGCGCGGCATCTACGGTGGATGAGTCCGGCTAAAGCGGCTCTCGGGTAATGGTCCAGCCATCCTCTTCCAAAGCCGCTTTCGCAAGCTCTTGATTCCGTCGAACTGCCGCCTTCAATTGCAATTCTTGGAACGGGCTCCGCGTCGCGTTAAGCGCGTCCTGCCACTTGGGCCTAGCTTCGACCAGGTCCTCTACGACCAGGAACTCGATGACGTCCTCAAGCGATGGGCGGAATCGTCGTCCCTCTCGGGGGCCAACAGGAAGATGCATCTTCGACAGTGCCAACTCGTCGCCAGTCACCCGCTGACCGGCAGCATCCCAGTGGTCGGATGTGGCGCAGACTTGAAGGTGAGCTTCGGGATAGCCCTTGCCTTGTGCCGGTTTGTTGCGTTCGTAGTCGTAGTGAAGTAGTTCCTTCGAGAGTTCGGCATCGAGAGCGAGTATCGCCATCGACTCAGTAACCATCATGAACCGCTTGTCGTCGTCAGCCCGCAAATGCATAAAGAAGCCCAGGAAGAATCGGGCTCGCTTGCTTGAAATGGTTAAAGGGATGCCCGTCGTGAGGTCCTGGTCTTGCGGTGAAATGTTGTAGCCGATATTCACCGCACTGGCGACGCCTGTGGTTCCCTCGTCGCGGATGACAGCCTTCAACTTGATGCCGTTACACACCGATTTGTTGAGCATTTCACTCAACGAACTTGCAAGCTGCAAAGCCTCCCAATGGAGGTTGAGCTCGGGCAACGATTACAGGTTCACGCCGTAGAGGTCGCCAATAGCCATCCAGGCAAGGCGTGACCGCGTAGAGGAGTAGCGGCCCGTCTTCGCCTGCTCGGCTAGCTCGTCGAAACTGCAGCCAGCACGCTTGAGCGCATTAGAGATCGCGGCCTTTACGTCTTCCCCGTCCGCAACCTGCACCTGCGCCTCTGGATCTGCGACTGCTGTCATATCTAGCTCACCCCTTTGCGCACTCTCGATTACATCCGGCACTGTAAACGCGACCACTGACAAGTATGCCTGTCAGATCTGGCTTCTGGTAGCGCCGGAGGCGAGTCGACTGTGCCGGCTGAGCTGGTACGCATAGGTCACCGACGGATCGACTCGCGTATTTAGCTTGGGTAGCCGGTCGGCCGAAAAGCTGGGGCAAATTCGGCGAAACCAAACGATGCGGTGCTGGGAGCGAGATGATGTTTCACATCGCTTTGGTGATGGTGACCGGTGATCCCCGAGGGGCGTGGCGTAGTCGTCATGGCGTAGTGGGAGGTGTGAGATGTCGTTTGTAAATGCGGCGCCGGAGGCGCTGGCAGCGGCAGCGGGAAACTTGGCCCGTATCGAATTGGCGCTCAGCGCAGCCAACGCGGCCGCGAGGACTCACACGACGGCGGTGCTGGCGGCGGGCGCCGACGAAGTGTCGACGGCCATCGCGGCGGTATTTTCCGGGCACGCCCAGGGGTATCAGGCGCTCAGCGCGCAGGCGGCGGCGTTTCATGATCAGTTTGCGCAGACGTTGACCGGCGGTGCGGTGTCGTATGCCAGTGCTGAGGCCGCCGCTGTCACGCCGCTACAGGAGCTTCTCACCGCAATCAATGCGCCCTTCCTGACGCTGACTGGGCGCCCGCTGATCGGCAACGGCACCAGTGAGGCTCCGGGCAGCGGGGCCAACGGCGGAGCGGGTGGAATCTTGATCGGTAACGGCGGCAACGGCGCGTCCGGTGGGGTCGGCCAGAACGGCGGCGCCGGCGGGGCCGCGGGCCTGCTGGGCGCCGGCGGGGCCGGTGGGGCCGGCGGGCCCGGCACGACCACCGGGGGGGCCGGTGGGACCGGCGGGCTGCTGTTCGGGGCCGGCGGCAGCGGCGGTGCCGGCGGTTTCAACACCGCCGGCCTCGGGGGGAACGGTGGGGCCGGCGGCGGGGCCGGCGGACTGTTCAGCTCCGGCGGTGTCGGCGGCGCCGGCGGCAGCGGCAACGGCGTCGCGGGTAACGGCGGGGCGGGCGGAGTCGGCGGCACAGCAGGGTTGTTCGGCGACGGCGGCGCTGGTGGCACCGGCGGGTACACCGATAAGGCCACCGCGGGTCCCGGTGGGGCCGGCGGCTCCGGCGGGCTGTTTGGCACCGGTGGCACCGGTGGCATCGGCGGCGCCGGTGGCAGCGCCGGCGCAGTCAGTGGGCATGGCGGGGCCGGCGGACACGGGGGCATACTCTCCGGCGATGGTGGGGCGGGCGGCACCGGCGGCAGTGGCGGCGCAATTAATGGGAATGGCGGGGCCGGCGGCACGGCCGGCATGCTCTCCGGCGATGGTGGGGCCGGCGGCTCCGGTGGCGCTGGCGGCTCGATTGCCGGGAATGGTGGGGCCGGCGGCCAGGCTGGCATATTCTCCGGCGCCGGCGGCATTGGCGGTGCCGGCGGCAGCGCCAGCGCCGTTGCCGGGAAGGGTGGGGCCGGCGGCCAGGCCGGCATGCTCTTCGGTGCCGGCGGCAGCGGAGGTGGTGGCGGCGCCGCCTCTAACGCCGCGATTGGCGGGGATGGTGGGGCCGGCGGCCAGGCGGGCATGCTGTTCGGCACCGGCGGCATTGGCGGTGCCGGCGGCACCGCCAACGTAATTGGCGGGAATGGCGGGGCCGGCGGCACGGCCGGGCTGATCGGCAACGGCGGTCACGGTGGTGACGGCGGGATCGGCGTCGCCGCGGGCGGCTTCGGCGGCAACGGTGGAAAGGGCGGCAACGCCGGTCAGGTCGGCGTTGGTGGTGATGGCGGCAACGGCGGGACCGGCACGACCCCGGGCAAGGCCGGCGCCGGCGGTACCGGTGGGCAGCTGCTCGGCCTGGACGGGTTAGCCGGGCTTCCGTAGCCGGCGGTACGCGGACATCAATCGCTGCAAGGGACCTGGCGTTTCGTGGAGCCGATGACGGGAATCGAACCCGCGTATTCAGCTTGGGAAGCTGATGTTCTGCCATTGAACTACATCGGCGCGGCTGCCTAGGAGGCTAGCATCCGTCGCGACCGGGGAAGGCCACGCCGGCATCCTCGATATTAAGACCGGCATCCCCGATATTAAGAAATGGACGTTTATTCTTTCGTTATCTGTTGCCACATCGTAATGTCATTTCCGTGGGGCGGAATACATTAGCCATGAGCCGGCGAAAGTCGTCAATGGTGTTGGCTGCCGCTGTCGCCTCAACAGCCGTGTTCTTCGCGGCCGGTGGAGACGTCCATCCGTCCACCGCCAGCGGGGTCGGCGCGTCGATTGCCGGTGGCAATGGGCCGTGGCACTTGGAGCTCGTGGAGGCAAAACCGCCCGCGTCCTCGACGAATTCGTCCAGTGAATTTGCTGCTGCATCCAGGCGGGCAGTTGATCGGGCATCCCGCATTTTGCCCGCCGGTGTCGCGAACGAACGGCGCCTGCAAGTGCGGACCATCTTGACGGCTCGCAACATCAGCGCGACGTTTCCCCAAATTCACGACATCGGCGGCTGGCGACCGGATGCGTTGAGATGGCATCCCGAGGGCCTGGCACTTGACGTGATGATTCCCGATCCCCAAAGCTCCGAAGGCATCGCGCTGGGAAACCAAATCGTCGCGTATGTNNGGGGAAATCTACCTGCGCTGAGCGGAGGTACGGCGGATAGGCTCTTCCGGTGCTGCTCTCCGATCGCGACCTGCGGGCCGAAATCACCGCCGGCCGGCTGGGCATCGACCCGTTCGACGACACCTTGGTGCAGCCGTCCAGCATCGATGTCCGCCTCGACTGCCTGTTCCGGGTCTTCAACAACACCCGCTACACCCACATCGACCCCGCGCAGCAGCAGGATGAGCTCACCAGCCTGGTGGAACCAGCTGACGGAGAGCCGTTCGTATTGCACCCGGGTGAGTTCGTGCTCGGCTCGACGCTGGAGCTCATCGCCCTGCCGGACGACCTGGCGGGACGTCTGGAAGGCAAATCATCGCTTGGCCGTCTGGGCCTGCTGACGCACTCGACCGCGGGCTTCATCGATCCNNGCCAATCTGCCGATCACCCTATGGCCGGGTATGAAAATCGGTCAGCTGTGTATCTTGCGATTGACCAGCCCGGCCGAACATCCCTACGGCAGCTCACGCGCCGGCTCGAAGTATCAGGGTCAGCGCGGACCGACGCCGTCTCGGTCCTACTTGAACTTCATACGGTCTACACAGGTTGGTTAGGGCCCACTCACAGGGATTGTGCGAGATCATTAGTTCGTCCGTGGTTTCACCTCCGGTCGACCATGGTTTTGGTTAGCGACACCTTTGGGAGGGGGTTAGCTTTGGATATCGTGCTCGGCGTCTCGATGGCGCCCGCTTCCGTGCAGATGGTCTTGGTAGAGGGCGAAAATGCCGACGGCGCTCTGGTCGAAGACGACGAGTTCGACGTCGTCGCGGCCGACGGCGCGGCAACCATCACCGCGACCGATCAGGTCATCTCGGCGATCCTGGGTACCCGCGAAGGCGCGGCGGACGCCGGCCTGCAGCTGTCCTCCATCGGGGTGACGTGGACCGACCCGGTCGAAGCCGCCGTGCTGCGCGACGCGTTGTCCGCCTACAAGCTCGAGAACGTCATGCTCGTTTCGGCGTTTCTGGCCGCGACGGCGCTGGCTCAATCCGTTGGCGGGGCAATGGGTTACGACCGTACCGCGGTGCTTTTCGTCGAGCCCGAGACCGCGACTTTGGCGGTGGTCGAGACCGCCGACGGCTCTATCACCGAGTTCTACAAGGAACAGATCGACGACATCGCCAGCGACGAGGCCACCGCACAACTCACCGGAATGCTTGCCGATCTGGATGGGACTGCTCCAGGCGGCGTGTTTTTGGTCGGCTCCGGGGTCGACGTCGCCGCGATCAAGCCGGCGCTGGAGTCGGCGACATCGCTCAATGTCAGCGCCTCGGAGGAACCGGAGACGGCACTGGCCCGGGGCGCGGCCTTGGCGTCCGCCAACGCGCCGTTGTTCGCCTCATCCACCGCGGCGCTGGCCTATGCACAAGACTCGGGCACCGGTGTGGTGGACCCGTATGCCGTTCCCGACTACCACTATGTTTCGGGCGGACCCGTGGGGTCTGCCGGCGCCGAGCTCGGCGACGACGGCCTCCTCGCCTACAGCGCGGTGCTGGACGACGACACCGACGCCCCGACCGTCCTGATAGATCGGCGGCAATCAGTCGGACTCCACGAGAGTCATCAACCGCGTCGTACGGGTCTGCTGATCGGTAGCAGTTTGGCGGTGGTCGGTATCACCGCTGTGGTCGCGCTGGAGATTGCACTGGCGATCGGCATCCGCACGACGGTAGCTCTACAACCCAGCCCCAACCAAAGCCTCATCGTCCCGGCACAGCCGGTCCCCGCTGCTCCGCTAATCGAGGCGTCCGCCCCGAGGCCGAAGATCAGTTTGCCGGCGCCGATGGCGTCTAGGCCGCTGAACCCCATGCCTGCGGCTCAGATTCCCGCGGCTCCGCTGCCCGAAGCTCCGGTGGTGCCCGTTCCCGTCGTGGCCCCCCCGGTGTTGCCGGTTCCCGCGCCGGGGATCCACATGCCGATTCCCGAACAGTTATTGAGCCCACCAATGATTCAGGCTCCGATGCGCCTGTCGCCGCCGCAACAGGTGATGGCCCAGCCGCCGGTCCGCGTGCCGCAGCAGCCATTCCACCAGACTGCTCCGAATGAAGGCATGTTCCCCGGCCCCAGCCAGGGCGGCGGGCACGGTGAGGTTCCCGGTTCGGGTCCCTTCGGCGGTGGTGGGCACGAGCCCTTCGGTGGTGGTCCGTTCGGCGGTGGTGGGCACGAGCCCTTTGGCGGCGGTCCCTTCGGTGGTGGCGGCGGCGGGCCCTTCGGCGGTGGCGAGCACGGACCCTTCGGCGGTGGTGGCCCGTTCGGTGGCGGGGGTGGTCCCTTTGGCGGCGGTGGCGGCCCGTTCGGCGGCGGCGGTCACGGTGGCTTCGGCGGCGGGGGCGGCGGCCCGTTCGGCGGCGGCGGTCACGGTGGCTTCGGCGGCGGCGGACATCATTAACCGTCGGCTGACTGCCAGACGTTGCTCGGTGCCGCAACCCGGTTAATGCACCGGCCGCACCCCCCAATTGGGCGGCGCATCCAGGTCACGCTGGTCCCCCAGGCCTCGATCTCGCTCCAGGCCCGCGCCCCCGAACGCGCGTAAAGTTGCGCCGTAAGGGGAATTCGGGGTGGGGACTCAAGCGGTGTCGCTGTTAGTGCGGCGACGGCGTCCCTTCCATCATGGGCCGGCAAACGACTAAGGGAGGAGCTATGGACACCGTACTTGGAGTGTCGATGGCACCGACGGCGGTCCAAATGGTGCTGGTCGAGGGACAAAATGGCGATGGCGTCACCGTCGATCAGGACAATTTCGAGGTCGCCGGTGAGGACGAAGCGGCCACGATTGGTGCGGCCGACCGGGTGGTTGCCGCAATCCTGGGAACCCGGGAAGGTGCGGCCGCGGGCGGCTACCAGCTGACGTCAACGGGGGTCACCTGGACCGATCCCATCGAGGCCGCCGCGCTTCGCGATGCGCTGGCCGCCCACAAGGTCGAGAATGTGATGCTTGTTTCGGCCTTTCTGGCCGCGGCCGCGCTGGCTCAGGCGGTTGGCAACGAGATCAACTACGCCCACACCGCGCTGCTGTTCGTCGAGGCGGATACCGCGACCTTGGCGGTCATCGACAGTGCTGACGGATCGATCGCCGACGTTCATCGGCACGAACTACCCGACGATGACGACGCGGCGGTGGCTCAGCTGGCCTCCATCATCTCTGGCGCGGAGCAGCTGGAGACGCGCCCGAATGGTGTGTTCGTCGTCGGAGCCGGCATCGACATCCCGCTGATCAAGCCCGCGCTCGAGGCGGCGACGTCGCTTCCGCTGAGTGCGCCCGAGGAGCCGGAGACGGCACTGGCCAGGGGAGCGGCGCTGGCTTCGGCGAATGCGCCGCTGTTTGTGTCGACCACCGCGGCGCAGGCCTGGGCACAGGATCCCGGCACGGGCGCGCTAGACCCGTTTGCAATCACGCCCGGTTACTTCGAGGTCACCACCGACGCGGAATCGGGCGCCAACCTCCTGGCCTACAGCGCGGTCGCCGACGATTTCGCCAAGGGCTACACCGGCGAATACACCGCGGCGACCACCGTGCTCGGCGACGAAGATCACGAGAAAAAGCCGTTCGCACTGCTCGGTAGCGTCTTAGCCTCGATCTTCATCGTCGGTGTGGCGGCGCTGGTCGTCTCTTTGGCGATCTCTATCCGGCCCACGGCCGGTGTACGGCCCGATCCCGGCCACAACGTCGTCGCACCCGCCATACAAGCACCGGCTGCTCCGGTGCCTGCTCCGGCCGCGGCACCGGCTCCCGCGCCCGTCCCGGTTGCGCCGGCGGCGCCCATTCCAGTGCCCATTCCGATACCGCTGCCGATCATTGGGGGGCTGTTCGGCCCGCACCCCGGCGGTGGATATCCCGGTGGGGGCGGCGGGGTCCCCGGCCCCGGCGGCGGTCACGGCCCCGGCGGGGGAGGTCACGGCGGATTCGGTCGCCGCTAACCTTCCGGCGACCAGCTGTCATCTGCCGTTTGCCTCCCGCTAAGTGTCGCGACGCAGTTAGCTCATTGGCACCACCTAGACCGGACGTATGCGATGCACCGTCTTTGGCACTGGTTATCTGGGTGCTACCCACGCCGTCGGGATGGCGGAACTGGGACACGAGGTCCTCGGGGTAGATATCGACTCGGGCAAGATTGCCAAGCTGGCCAGCGGTGACGTTCCCTTTTACGAGCCCGGCTTGCGAAAGATGTTGACCGACAACCTTGCCGCGGGGCGACTGCAGTTCACCACCGACTACGACATGGCGGCCGAGTTCGCCGATGTGCACTTCTTAGGGGTTGGGACACCGCAGAAGAAGGGCGAATACGGCGCCGATTTGTGCCACGTGCACGCCGTCATCGATGCGCTGGTGCCGCGGTTGACCAGAAACTCGGTGCTCGTGGGCAAATCGACGGTACCCGTGGGCACCGCCGCCGATCTGGCCAAACGGGCTGCCGCGCTGGCGCCCTCAGAAGTAGACGTCGAAATAGCCTGGAATCCCGAGTTTTTGCGCGAAGGCTTCGCGGTGCAAGACACCTTGCATCCGGACCGGATTGTGCTTGGCGTGCAGGAGGATTCGCAGCGCGCCGAATCGGCGGTTCGTGAACTGTACGCGCCGATACTGGAGGCGGGTGTGCCGTTCCTGCTGACAGACCTGCAAACTGCGGAGCTGGTGAAGGTATCGGCCAATGCCTTTCTGGCGACGAAGATATCGTTCATCAACGCGATCTCCGAGGTGTGCGAGGCCGCCGGTGCCGACGTCAGCTTGTTGGCCGACGCGCTCGGGTACGACCCACGGATCGGGCGTCAATTCCTCAACGCGGGATTAGGTTTCGGTGGTGGGTGCCTGCCCAAGGATATCCGCGCGTTCATGGCGCGGGCGGGCGAGCTGGGCGCCAACCAAGCGTTGACGTTCCTGCGCGAGGTGGACAGCATCAATATGCGCAGGCGCACCCGGATGGTCGAACTGGCAACCACGGCGTGCGGCGGATCATTGCTGGGTGCCAACATTGCCGTGCTCGGCGCGGCGTTCAAACCCGAATCCGACGATGTACGGGACTCGCCCGCACTCAACGTCGCGGGCCAGCTGCAGCTCAACGGTGCCGCGGTCAACGTCTATGACCCCAAAGCCCTGGACAACGCCCAGCGACAGTTCCCCACGCTGAACTACGCGGTTTCGGTGGAAGAAGCGTGCGATCGCGCAGATGCGGTGCTGGTGCTCACAGAATGGCGGCAATTCATCGACCTCGACCCGGACGATTTGGCCGACCGGGTACGTGCCCAGGTCATCGTTGACGGGCGCAACTGCCTTGATTTCGCCCGTTGGGAGCAGGCGGGCTGGCAGGTATATAGGCTCGGCGTGCGACGACCCTAGGGCGGTGCGCTCACGGGGCCTACCAGCGCAGCATGAGGCTGCCGAGATGGCTGATGCCGGTCGGCTTATGCACAATGGTCGGCGCGAATCCTGGTTCTAGTTCGAATTGCGGGATACGCCTCAACCACTCGGTCACGAACTCGGCTATTTCAAGACGCGCCAGGTGCATGCCCAAGCATCTGTGCATGCCGGCGCCGAACGCCCAGTGGCGCTGCCGCCGGACCTCTCCGTTGTCGTCCGTCGATATCTCGTCGCCGCCGTTCTCTCTGCCCGCGGCTTCCAAGGCCAGCCAGACGTTCCTTTGCGCAGGGATCGTGACCCCACCGATCTCGACTTCCCTCGTGGTGTACCGCGGAATGGCCGGCCCTGGGGTCTCCAACCGCAAAATCTCCTCGATGAACGCGGGAAGCTGTGCCGGATCCTCGCGCAGTCGGGCCTGCAGTTGCGGATCGCGCGCAAGATGCAGAAGCGCGAAAGAAATTGCCGAGGCAGCCATTTCGATGCCTGCTACCGAGAACAATAAAAGCATGAACGAAACCACTTCGAGTCCTGTGAGGGGAAAGTCGCTATCGCCCTCGAGTCCCTCCAGTAACGGCCAGAGAATGCCGGGGGGCCGCCGGGGGCTGGTCATCCCGGCGCTCAGCCCGGACCTCAGCCAATTGATCAGTTCAAGGTGAGCTGCCCCGTCGGTGTCGCCGACTACTGCGGCGCGGGTCAGCCGTTCCGCGTTGGCGGCATCGGTCGGTAGTCCGCACACCGTGACCAGCGCCTGGCAGGCGTAGGTGTCGGCGATGGGGGTTGCATCACACCGCCGTTTGGCGGCAACCGTGCCAGCCAGGGTTGCGGCGTGGGCGCGCAGGACCGGTGCGAAGGGAGCCAACGATTTCGGGCTGAACAGAGGATGTAAGACGCGGCCGAAGCGGGCATGCTCCGAGCGCGTCACACACGAGAGCGGCACCTGAGGAAGCGGGGCGCCGAACAAGTCCAGCTTGAAGGTTTTCGGTGGCGACGCAAAAGTCTCCGGGTCAAGCAGGGCCGCACGCACGTCGTCCCGCGCGGTCAGGTAGTAGCCGTGCAGCATTGGATTGCCATTGGTGATTTCCACCACCGGGCCCAGCTCGCGCAGGTGGCGCCAATAGGCGCTGCGGTCTGCTGCGAAGGCCGGACTCTCCTTGAAGTGCAACGGAGGCGACGAAGTCACGCTGCCTCCGTGCGGCGGCATCGGGGTCCCCCCTGGTTTGATTATCCGGGCTTTTTCGGGCGTGTGTCCACGCGCGCAGTGCGTTCTGCGGGCCATGTCTGTTGCAGCCCAAATTTACACTCTGGTCGCGGTGTGTGTCGGGGGTAGCGTGTCCTACGTGGACTACGCGGCCGCATTCATCGAAGAGAACCGCGCCTTTTCGGAACTTTTTCACGACTTAGACCACTTAGACGATTCCCTGCCAGTGCCCACGTGCCCGGGCTGGAGTCTGCAGCAGCTGTTCCGCCACGTCGGCCGTGGTGACCGCTGGGCTGCCCAGATCGTCCACGATCGAGTCGATCACTTCCTCGATCCCCGCAGTGTCGAAGGCGGCAAACCCCCAGCGGACCCCGCCGACGCCGTCTCTTGGCTACACGGCGGTGCCCAACGGTTGGTCGACGCCGTCGAGTTGTCCGGTGTGGAGACACCGGTGTGGACTTTCTTGGGATCGCGCCCGGCGAACTGGTGGATCAGGCGCCGGCTGCACGAAACGGCGGTCCATCGCGCCGACGCCGCCATCGCGATCGGCGGCAACTTCACGCTCGAACCCGATATCGCCGCCGACGCGATCACCGAATGGCTTGAGCGCGTCGAGATTCAGGCCGGGGCCGACGGGGTAGCCCTTCCGCTGGATCGGGGCAGCAGCCTGCACTTGCACGCCACCGATGCCGGGCTGGGCGAAGCAGGGGAATGGACGGTCGGCGTTTCCGATGGTGGGATTACCTGGTCACACGAGCACGGCAAAGCCGCCGTGGCGCTGCGGGGCGGCGCCACCGAGTTGCTGCTGGCGATCGTGCGCCGAGTCGGGGTGGTCGAGACCGGAATCGAGATGTTCGGCGACGACTCCGTGTGGCAAAACTGGCTGGCCCGCACACCTCTGTAATCGCGCACGGTAACTTGCACACCATGACCACATCGGAGATCGCCACCGTGCTGGCGTGGCACGACGCTCTCAACGCCTCCGACCTCGACACATTGGTCGCGTTATCCAGCGACGATATCGACATCGGTGACGCCNNGTCGTGGTCGTCGAGCAGACCGTCAGCCCGGTGGCCGACCCCGAGGCGGTGACCGACGCCGCGTCGGCGTTCCGGGTGGTCCACGACCGCGTCACGTCGGTGTTCCGCCATCAGGATTTGGCGTCGGCACTCGCGGCCACCGAACTCACCGAGGCCGACCTCGTAAATTAGCGATCGACGCAGGTTTTAGGAGGCACCTATGCGGGGCATCATCTTGGCCGGCGGATCGGGCACGCGCTTGCATCCGATCACCGTGGGCATCAGCAAGCAGCTGCTGCCCGTCTACGACAAACCGATGATCTATTACCCGTTGTCCACACTGATGATGGCCGGCATCCGCGACATCTTGGTGATCACCACCCCCCACGACGCGGCCGGCTTTCAGCGACTCCTGGGCGACGGCGCGCAATTCGGCATCAACCTCAGCTACGTGACACAGGATCAACCCGACGGTCTGGCACAAGCATTCGTCCTCGGCGCCAATCACATCGGCAACGATTCGGCAGCGTTGGTGCTGGGGGACAACATCTTCTACGGGCCGGGACTGGGCACCAGTCTGAGTCGCTTCCAATCCATCAGCGGCGGAGCCATTTTCGCCTATTGGGTGGCAAATCCGTCGGCCTACGGTGTGGTTGAATTCAGCGCCGACGGCGTCGCACTGTCGTTGGAGGAGAAGCCCGAAACGCCGAAGTCTCAGTACGCGGTACCCGGGTTGTACTTCTACGACAACGATGTGATCGAGATCGCGAAAGACTTAAAGAAATCGGCGCGCGGTGAGTACGAGATCACCGCGGTGAATCAGATCTATCTCAACCGGGGGCGACTGTCGGTCGAGGTGATGGCCCGCGGGACGGCGTGGCTGGACACCGGCACATTTGACTCGCTGCTGGATGCCAGCGACTACGTCCGGACGCTGGAACGACGCCAGGGTCTGAAGGTCAGCGTTCCTGAGGAAATCGCCTGGCAGCAGGGCTGGATCGACGACCAGCAGCTGGTGGAACGGGCGCGCACCCTGGTCAAGTCCGGTTATGGCGGCTACCTGCAGGGGCTGCTGGAACGGCGCTGATTTCGGCGGGTTTGGCCAGCACCGCCGCGATCGCCGTCGTCAATGGCACCGACAGCGCGAGCGCGATGCCGCCCACCGCCGAGCGGACGAGTTCAATGGACACGCTCTCGCTGCTCAGCACGTCACCCAGCGATCGGTTGGCGACGCTGAACAGCAACAGCAGCGGCAGCGAACTGCCGGCGTAGGCCAGCACCAGCGTGTACACCGTGCTGGCGATGTGATCTCGGCCCACCCGAATCGCGCTTAGGAAGATCGCTCGCCGCGAGGTATCACCACCCACGTGAGCGAGTTCGAAGACCGTCGAGGCCTGGGTCACGGTCACATCGTTGAGCACACCTAGCGATCCGATGATGAACCCGGCGAGCAGTAGCCCGCTGATCGACACATTGCCGAGATAGGCGCTGACCGTGGAGTTCTGCTCGTCGGCCAGTCCGGTCAAATGCGTCAGTTGGATTGCCCCCCAGGATAATCCCGCGGCGAGCAGCAGTGACGACAAAGTGCCCAGCAAGGCGGCGCTGGTCCGCAGGCTGACGCCGTGCGCAAGGTAGATCACCGCGTACAGGATCGCCGCCGATGCCACCAGCGCCACCGGCACCGCGGGTGCGCCGTCACGCAGCGCAGGCAGCAAAAACACCACCAACACCAGAAACGCGACCACGATGCCGACCATGGCCAGCAACCCGCGCCAGCGCGCCACGGCGACGATCACCACCGCGAACGCAATGGCGAGCCCGACCAGCGGCCAGCCGCGTTCGAAGTCGTAAAACGCATAGCTGGTGGCGCCTTTATCGTCGACTTGCCGGCTGACCCGGATGTGGTCACCGGCCGCGAATTGAGGCTGGCCGGGGCCGGGGGAGAACTCCAACAGGGTGGCCGCCCCGGCGTTCGGTCCGGAATCGATTGCGACGAGTGTTTCTACACATTGCCCGGAGGCCGGGGTTCCCGGCTGCGGCCCGCCGGTGAGCACCTGGCTGGCCGACGGGCTGCCGCAGCCGCCCAGTCCGCTGGACACCACGTGCCCGCTCTGCGTGCTTACCGCGCCGCCGGACGCGTTCTGGAATGGCATTGGGATGTCGACGTGCTGCCGGCTGGGCCACAGCCACACCGCTCCGGCTATCACCGCCACACCGATCGCGGCCAGCAGCCCGACGATGATCCTGGCCGGCAACGGATCCACGGGAGACGGGCCTGACGGCAGTGTGTGCGAGTGGGAGTGGGTCACCCGCTACACGGTAGAGGCACGCGCAACCGGCTCACTGCCGATAACTGGACAGGAAGTTGCCGAGTCGGTCGATCGCGGCCGACAGGTCGCGGGACCACGGCAGCGTCACCAGGCGCAGATGATCCGGCGCCGGCCAATTGAACCCAGTGCCCTGGGTGACCAGGATCTTCTCTTGCAACAGTAGGTCCAAGACAAGCTGTTCGTCGTCCTCGATGTCGTACACCTCGGGGTCCAGCCGCGGAAACACGTACAGCGCACCCTCCGGTTTGACGCATGACACGCCTGGAATCTCGTTGAGCTTGGTCCAGGCGACGTCGCGCTGCTCGAGCAACCGTCCGCCGGGAAGCACCAGGTCATCGATACTCTGGTGGCCGCCCAGGGCGACCTGAATCGCATGCTGCGCGGGAACATTGGGGCACAACCGCATGTTCGCCAGCAGGCTGATGCCCTCGATGAAACTGCCGGCGTGGTCCTTGGGCCCGGTGATTGCCAGCCAACCGGCCCGGTACCCCGCGACCCGGTACGCCTTGGACAGGCCATTGAAAGTGAGGCACAACAGATCGGGTGCGACGGTAGCCAGGCTGATGTGCTTGGCGTCGTCGTAGAGGATCTTGTCGTAGATCTCGTCGGCGAGCAGCAGCAGCTGATGCTTACGGGCCAGCTCGGCTATCTGGGTGAGGACTTCGCGGCTGTAGACCGCGCCGGTCGGGTTGTTCGGATTGATGACCACCAGCGCTTTGGTGCGCTCGGTGATCTTGGATTCCATATCGGCGATATCCGGCTGCCACTGCTGGGTCTCGTCGCACAGGTAGTGCACGGGTGTGCCGCCCGCCAGCGAGGTCGACGCCGTCCACAGCGGGTAGTCCGGCGAGGGGATCAATACCTGATCGCCGTTGTCCAGCAGGGCCTGCAGCGTCATCGTGATCAGCTCGGAGACCCCGTTGCCCAGGAAGACGTCGTCGACGTCGAATCGGGGGAAGCCGTCGACCAGTTCGTAGCGGGTGACCACTGCACGCCGGGCCGGCAGGATGCCCTTCGAGTCGGAGTAGCCCTGTGCGTACGGCAGCGCCTGGATCATGTCGCGCATGATGACGTCGGGCGCCTCGAAGCCGAATGGTGCGGGGTTGCCGATATTGAGCTTGAGGATGCGGTGGCCTTCGGCTTCCAGCCGCGCGGCATGTTGGTGCACTGGGCCGCGGATTTCGTACAGGACGTCCTGAAGCTTGGACGACTGCGCAAAGGCCCGCTGCCGGTGATGACCGGAAGTGTGCGCGGGCACCTGGTGAGTAGTCACCCCACTATGGTGCCACTGTTGTCCACTGAAATTTGCTGACAAGTACCAAACCGTGATCAGCGCTTGCCGGGCGGGCGGGCGCCGCGCGCGATGCCCAGCCCTTTAACCGGCGCGGCCGGTGCGGCCGGGGGAGCCGGGTCGCTATCGGCCTGCGCGGAGGGCGCGGGTTCGGCCTGGGCTTCGGACTTTGCTTCGGGTTCCGGCGCCGGGGCCGCTGCTTTCTTGGCGCCGGGTCGCTTGGCGCCGGCTGCCATGCCCAACCCCTTCACGGGTACGGCGGGCGCGACGGGTGCGGCTGGCGCTTCAGGTGCGGGTGTCACGGCCTCCGGGGCGGGCGCTTGACGGGCCGCGGACGCTTGAGGCGCTGGGGCTGCTGCTTTCTTGGCGCCGGGTCGCTTGGCGCCGGCGGCCATACCCAGGCCTTTCGCGGGTGCTGTTGGCTCGGCCGGCGCTTCGGGTGCGGCTGGCGCTTCGGGCGCCGCCGACGCTTGAGGCGCTGGAGCTGCTGCTTTCTTGGCGCCCGGTCGCTTGGCGGCGCCGGCAATACCAAGCCCCTTGACAGGTGCCGCCGGTGCGGGCGTCTCGGCGGATTCCGCGGGTGCCGTAGCAGGCTTCTCGGCGGGCGCCGCGGGAGCCTCAGTGAGTGCGCTCGGGGCGGGGGCGGCAGCCTTCGGGGCGGCCTTGGCGGCCCGCTCTTCTTCCTGTTTTGCGGCCGTACCCTTCGCCGGCAGCGTCGCCTTGTCGTATTCGAGCGACCCGAGCAGCACCTGGGCCACATCAAGCACCTGAACGTCGCTGCGACCGGCTTCTTCCTGTCGGTCGTTGACACCGTCGGTGACCATCACCCGGCAAAACGGGCAGGCGGTGGCGATCGTGGTGGCGTTGGTGGCCAGCGCCTCGTCGACGCGTTCGTGGTTGATCCGCTTCCCGATGTGCTCTTCCATCCACATGCGCGCACCGCCGGCGCCGCAGCAGAAGCTGCGCTCGGCGTGGCGCGGCATTTCGGTCAGGTTCGCTCCCGCGGCCCCGATCAGCTCGCGCGGCGCCTCGTACACCTTGTTGTGTCGACCCAGGTAGCACGGGTCGTGGTAGGTGATGTCCTGTGAGACGGGGCTAACAGGCACCAGCTTCTTGTCGCGAACCAGACGGTTGAGCAGCTGGGTGTGGTGCAGCACGCTGTAGTTGGCGCCCAGCTGCCGGTATTCCTTACCGATGGTGTTGAAGCAGTGCGGGCAGCTGACCACGATCTTGCGGTCGACGGTCTCCACACCCTCGAACAGCCCGTCCAGGGTTTCGACGGCCTGCTGGGCCAGCTGCTGGAACAGGAACTCGTTGCCCGAGCGACGAGCCGAGTCGCCGTTGCAGCTTTCCCCGGTGCCCAGCACCAGGTATTTGACCCCGGCGATCGCGAGCAGTTCGGCCACCGCCTTGGTGGTCTTTTTGGCCTTGTCGTCATAGGCCCCGGCGCAGCCCACCCAGAACAGGTATTCGTAGCCGTCGAAGCTCTCCACGTCCTGGCCATAGACCGGGACGTCGAAGTCGACCTCATCGATCCAGTTGGTCCGGTCGCCCGCGTTCTGCCCCCACGGGTTGCCCTTGGTTTCCAGATTCTTGAACAGTGTGGACAGCTCGGAAGGGAATTCCGACTCCATCATCACCTGGTAGCGGCGCATGTCGATGATGTGGTCGACGTGCTCGATGTCCACCGGGCACTGCTCGACGCACGCACCGCAGCTCACGCACGACCACAGCACGTCGGGATCGATCACGCCGCCCTGTGCGGCGGTGCCGACCAGGGGACGGGCCGCCTGCTCGGGCCCGTGTCCGGGCACCCGGCCGAATCCGGACTCGGGCACGTGGTGGCCCTCTTCGTGCACGGTCTCGAGGTCCAGGCCCTCGAGCGGCTCCGCCTTCTTCTCGCCCAGGATGTAGGGCGCTTTGGCCATCCAATGGTCGCGCAGGTCCATGATGAGGAGCTTCGGAGACAGCGGCTTACCGGTATTCCACGCCGGGCACTGCGACTGACACCGTCCGCATTCGGTACAGGTGGCGAAGTCGAGCATGCCCTTCCAGGTGAAGTCTTCGATCTTGCCGCGTCCGAATTCGGCGTCGTCGGGCGGGTTTTCGAAGTCGATCGGCTTGCCGCCGGACTCGACCGGCAGCAGCGGGCCCAGCCCGTCGGGCAGTCGCTTGAAGGTGACGTTGATCGGGGCCAGGAAGATGTGCAGGTGCTTGGAGTGCAACACGATCAGCAGGAAGATAAGCGCCACAGCGATGTGCGCCAGCAGCGCGATCGACTCGATCCACTCGTTCGCGGTTGTACCCAGCGGGTGCATGAGCGCGCCCATGGCGTGGGAGAAGAAAGCGCCGCCGCCGTAGGGGAAGTTTCCGGTGTTCACCGAAGCACCGCGGAAGATCGCGAAGCTGAAGATGACCAGGAAGATCATGAACAGGATCAGCCAGGCGCCCCCGGTGTGTGAGCCGTAGAACCGTGATGAACGGCCGTACTCCTTCGGCTCGGAGCGCAACCGGATGATCGAGAACGTGGTGATACCGGCTACGACGCTAAGGGCGATGAAGTCCTGCAGGAAGCCCAGCGCGTCCCACCGGCCAACGATCGGGATATGGAAATTCGGCTGGAAAAGGGTGCCGTAAGCCTCGACGTAGACCGTGACGAGGATAAAGAAGCCCCACATTGTGAAGAAGTGCGCCAGCCCGGGGATGGACCATTTCAGCAGCTTGCGTTGCCCGAACACCTCGGAGATCTGCGCCCAGAGCCGCGCGCCCACGTCGTCGGTACGCCCGCTGGCGGGCTGGCCAGACATGATCAGCTTGAAAAGCCACAAGACCCGCCGCACAGCCAGCCCGGCCACGACCAACGTCCCGCCTAGGCCCAGGACCAGTCTGATGAGCATGAGCGTCTGCGTGGTCACAGAAGGTCTCCCCAATTCCTAGTTTCTTGCTTGCTGTCTTGTCTGCGTAGGCCCAGCTCATATTGACATCCGCCGGGCTTTGGACGCGAGAAAGGCTCCCCTAACCTGGCCTTCGTCGGAGCCCCTGGCCTGCGGTTCATTGCCCGGGGGCCAGCATGGCGCGCAGCATCGACAACATTTCCGAGCGCGAGTCGGCGCCGAGCCGCGCTAGCGCCGCCACAGCGGCCCCAAGCGAGGGGGCCACGGCCTTTCTCGCGGAGACGGTGGCGGTGGGGCACTGGGCACCTGCGTTGTTGTCGGTGGCTCGGTGGTCGTGATCGGCGGCGGAGGCTCGGTGGTCGTTATCGTTTCCGGGGGAGGCGGCGGGGCCGTCGTGGTAACAACGGGCGGCTGCGTGGTGTCGCTTGGGGGCGGCGCTGTGACCGTCACCGTCTCTGGCGGCGGCGGAGGTGCCGGTTGGATCGGATTGGGCTTGTCGCGGCCCAAAGTTAGCGCCAACACCACCGCCGCCAGAATCGCCGCGACCGCGCCGGCCAGGATCAAGATCAACGCTGTGCGTTTGTACCACGGCAGTCTTTCGGCTTCGGTGGCGTAAAGTTCGTCGTCCGCATCGTCGAATGCCGTTGCCTCCCTGACATAGCCGCCGGTGTGTTCGGGGCCTGTGTAGGGGACGGGGTCGTCTGCATCGGCATCTTCTGACCAGGCCAACGGGGGGCCCTCGTCGCCGGACTTGGCGGCCGGCACGGCTTGGGTCATATCCGCCCAAGCGGTTCCGACCATTTCGGTCGGGTTCTCGATCATGGGACTCGCAGTAGTTGGGACGGCTGCCGACGATCGGCGTTGGCCGAGTGCGGCCGCGCCGACGGCAGCGCTGAACTTAGCGTCGGGTGTGGTGATGATCGGTACCTGTAGGCGCCCCCCCAGGTGCGTGGTAATGAATGGAATGCTTGCGCCACCACCGACAATCGCCACAGCGGCTAGTGCGGACCGCGGAATGTTGTTGCGCTGCAATGTTTCTTCGATCGTGCCGAGGAATCGATCCAGTGGTCCGGAGACGAGTTGTTCGAATTCGGTGCGAGACAGCTGGATGGCATCTCCGGATCCGGTTGCGCTCGGTGCGATTGTGGTTACTGTGGCGGTCGAGAGCTGTTCCTTGGCGCGCTGGCATTCGCGCAGCTGGGGCGCAGCCAGGTGCAGGTGGTTGAGGATGAGCTGATCGATTGCGTCACCGGAGAATTCGGTATAACGGAGCGGCGGCCCGATGGGCTGGGAGTTCGGCCTGGCGTTGATCAGCGAGACGCTGGTTCCGCTGGCGCCGAAGTCGCACAGGGCGACGACGCCGTCGGTCGGGAACCCCGGCTGGGTGTGTAGCGCTGCCATGGCCGCCGTTGCGTCGGAGATCAAAACCGGAGGCACGCCGCCCGGCGCCAGCCCGGGTTGGGCGAAGAACTCCTCGCGCAGCGCCGCGATCTGGCCCTCGGACCAATACGCGGGAACCGCGATCGTGATTGGCGTCCCGTGGCCCACCGTGCGTGCCATCGCCTCGAGCGCTTCGACCGTCAGCGCCGCGCCGAGGTACTTCGTTCCGTCGGGGGCCACCAGCGGAGCCCGCTCACCGACTCGCTCGATGAACCCCCGCATCACCAGACCGGGTTCGGTCAGGTTCGGGGTCTCGTCCGGTAAACCGACTTCGGATGGTCGCTGGTCGTAGACCGTCAAAACGGATGCGCGAGCCACCGGAGCGCTGCCGGCGCGGGCCGCAACCAGATTGGCTGCCCCGAGCGACAACCCGAGCGACGAGCTCATCTTGCGCACCCCTGTGTCCGTTGTGTCACTGGCGATCGGCCGGTCCTCACCATATCGGCCCTGGATTCCACTGACCCGCAACCGACTTGTTAACGGAGTTCGGGCGGCACCGTAATCACCGTTGGCACCTCCGGAATGGTGATCACCGAGGGCAGTTGCGGCAGGTGATGGCGATGCGTTGGTTGCTGTTGGGCTGGCTGCTGTTGGGTTGGCTGGTGTGCGGGCGCCTGAACTGCGCTGCTGGTGGGCGGCGCTGTCGTGGTTGTCGCGGTCGTCGGTGGCGTCGTGGTGNNCATGGATCAGCTCGATGATGCCGTAGACGATCAGTCCGATCAGGATCGCAACGAACAGACTCCAGCCGATGAGTACCACGGGCTTGCGGTACCACGCGGTGAACTCTGCCTCTTCGTCTAGCGGGTCGAGAAATTCGGGCGCCTCGAACTGCTCGGGAGCAGGTGGAGGGGTCGGTTCGGGGTCCACATTCGGAGGCGGTGCCGACTTTGCAGCCGGTGGTGGAGTGCCGCCCCTGCCGTAATTGGCGTAATGGGTCGGTTGATCGTTGAAGTCGTCCGGCCGTCCGGGTGCCACCGCATTCATGCTACTGATAGCGCCTGACAGTTACATGAACTCAGAACGTGTTGACCTTGTCGATGCTGACGAACATGCCGTGGCGAGTGTGTTCGTTGGTGAACCGAGTGCCGTCGGGTGTGGCAATTATCGTCCAGCCCTGCGCGGCGTAGGTCTTGTAGTCAATGGTGACCGTCGGGATAGCTCCCAGGTTGCCGAGCACCCAATTAA
>PLSK01000125.1:0-935 GCA_003165155.1 Mycobacterium sp.
AAACCGGCTCGTTTCAGCACGGCCAGTGCTTCGGCCGAGCGCACCCCGGTCTTGCAGTAGAGCACCGGTGTGCGGTCCTGCGGCAGCCGCGCCAGCCCCTCCCCCGAGTTGATCAGCGACTGCGGGATCAGTTGTGCGCCCTCGATGTGGTTGATGTCCCACTCCACGGGCTCGCGGACGTCGATCAAGGCCAGCTCTTTGCCGGAGTCCAGCAGGTCGCGCAACTCCCGGGGCGTGATGGCCGAGCTGGTGGCCGGGGCGGCTGCATCGTAGGACGCCACGCCGCAGAAGTCGTCGTAGTCGACGAGTTCGGTGATCTTGGGCGCGCACGGGTCCTTGCGGATGCTGATCGTCCGGTAGCTCATCGCCAGCGCGTCGTAGATCATCAGCCGGCCCAGCAGTGTCTCGCCGAGGCCGGTGATCAGCTTGATCGCCTCGGTGCCCATCACGGACGCGATGGAGGCGCAGACGATGCCGAGCACTCCGCCTTCGGCGCAGGACGGCACCGTCCCGGGTGGCGGCGGCTCGGGGTAGAGGTCCCGGTAGTTGAGCCCGCGCCCGTCGGGTGCGTCTTCCCAGAACACCGAAACCTGGCCCTCGAATCGGTAGATCGACCCCCAGACGTACGGCTTTCGCGCCAGCACCGCGGCGTCGTTGACCAGATACCGGGTGGCGAAGTTGTCGGTGCCGTCCAGGATCAGGTCGTACCGCCCAAATAGGTCGACGGCATTGCCTGCGTCCAAACGAAATTCGTGCAACACCACCTCGACCAACGGGTTGATGGCCAGAATCGAGTCGCGCGCAGACTGCGCCTTGTAGCGCCCGACGTCGGCCACGCCATGGATGATCTGGCGCTGCAGGTTCGACTCGTCGACGACGTCGAAGTCGACGATGCCGATGGTGCCGATGCCGGCGGCAGCCAGGTACAGCAATGC
>PLSK01000125.1:987-2818 GCA_003165155.1 Mycobacterium sp.
TCCAGGGTCAAGCGATCGGATATGGCCAGGGATTGAATCGGCAGGTCTTCCCATCGCCCTTGACGTATTCGGGGTCGAACTTGGCAGCGTCGTCGTTGGACGTGGAGAACGTCTGCTGCATCATCACCGGGGCCAGACCACCCGGCTTGTCGCAGGGCTCGTGGCGCAGATATCCGATGGCGTGGCCGACCTCGTGGTTGATGACGTATTGCCGGTAGGAACCGACGTCGCCTTCGAAGGGAAGGGCTCCGCGCACCCAGCGTGCCTCGTTGATGAAGACCCGCTCCTGCCGTTCCGAACCATACAACGGGTTATAACAGGACGTTTCGAGCCGAAACTCGTAACCGCACCCCTCACGCACCGTCACCGGAGACACAAGTGATATCCGGAAGTCGGGTTTGCCGCTGTCGATCCTGATGAACGCGAATTGCGGGTTGTGCGTCCAGCCCTTCGGATTGTCCAACGTCTGGTCAACCATCTGGGCGAATGCGTTGTCGCCCCCGAACATCGTCGGATCAAGACCATCTTCGACTTCGACCGTGTACCGGAACACCTTGGCGGTGCCCTGACCGACCTGGGGCGTGGTCCCGGGCACCACATGCCAGGTCTTGTCGCCCGCCTCGGTGAACGGGCCGCCGTCCGGGAGCGTCCCGGCCGGCAGATTCGCGTCGAATGCGGCGAGCCCGCGCGGTGGTGCGTCGATGATCGTGGTACCTACCGCCCCGATCGCGGGCGGCGGCCCCATGGCCTGACCCGCCGCCGGCTTCGCAGCCGGCCCGGTCACCGTCTGGTACATCACCACCGCGGTGAGAGTCACCAGAACAGGCAGCGCGTACGCGCGCCAACCGTAAGTGGAAACGAAGCGCCCCAGCCAGGTTTGTTTGCGCCATTGCTGCGGTCGCTCACGGCCGACCCGCGCCCGCCCGACACCTCGTTCGATCGGGTCTCGCATGGCCCGCAGCGGTTCCCGCCACTCGTCACGTACCACCGGGACTCGACCGGTGCTACGCACAGGCCGGTCAGACGTCATTTCCCCAGGATGGCACAGCCGACGCCGCCCAGCGCCGCTGGCGCGCCCAACGGGGCGCCCGACACCCTCTCTGCCAGCACTGACGGCGCCAGTGACGATCGCGCACGGGTCGCGGGTGGTTGCGGGTAGTAATGTCGGTGCGATGAGCCGCGGCGGCTGGCCTCGGCGCAGCTAGCGGCCAATTGCCAACGAATCAAATGAGGACCCGATGAGCGATCTGACCAGGGCGGCGCAACGCAGTGGCGTCAAACCGGCTGACCGCGGTCGATCGGGAGACGGCATTGCAGCGTCGAATCGGCGGGGCAACCGTTTGCCCCGCGACGAGCGTCGTGGCCAGTTGCTTGTGGTTGCCAGCGACGTGTTCGTCGACCATGGCTATCACGCCGCCGGGATGGACGAGATCGCCGAACGAGCGGGAGTCAGTAAACCCGTTCTTTATCAACACTTTTCGAGCAAGCTGGAGCTGTACCTGGCGGTGCTCAGTCAGCACGTTGACAACCTGGTCTCGGGGGTGCGGCAGGCACTGCGCACAACGACGGANNGCGCAGGTGCGGGCGGCCACCGAATCCTGCATCGACGCTGTGTTCGCCCTGATCAGCGCCGATTCCGGGCTTGACCCGCACCGCGCCCGGATGATCGCGGTGGGCCTGGTTGCGATCAGCGTCGATTCGGCCAGGTACTGGCTGGACTCCGACCGTCCGATTTCTAAATCGGACGCCGTCGAGGGCACCGTGCACTTCGCCTGGGGTGGCCTGTCACACGTGCCGCTTACCCGCTCTTAGCGGCCTTGCCAGCCTTGGC
>PLSK01000221.1:0-1282 GCA_003165155.1 Mycobacterium sp.
CAGCCATCCAGCACAAAGAAGCCGAGATGCGCCAACGGCACCCCGATGGGGCTGGAGTTGCTCTCGACATCGCCGTGCAGGATCTCCCGGAACGAGGCGTGCACCGTCGTCTCGGTGATGCCATACATATTGATCAGCCGCGGTGATTCCGGGTGATTGTCCAGCCACGGCCGGAGACGCTGCGGTTCCAGCGCTTCACCGCCGAACACCACGGTCTCCAGCTTCAGCTGGCGTCCGAGCTCGGCCTGTAAAGCTTCGGCGGCCTGCAGCGCATAAAAGGCCGAGGGGGTCTGGCTCAACACATTGACCTGTTCGGTCACCAGCATGGCGTAGAAATCTTCGGGCGAACGCGCCACCGAGTCGGGCACCACCACCACCCGCCCGCCGTAGAGCAGCGGACCCCAGATCTCCCACACCGAGTAGTCAAAGGCCAAGGAATGGCACTGCGTCCACACCTGGCCCGAGAAGTCGAGGTCGGCATCCAGTGAGTCCAGCAGCGTGGTCACGTTGCGGTGGGCGACCGGAACCCCCTTGGGCGTTCCGGTAGTGCCCGAGGTGTAGATGATGTACGCGACATCGTCCGGGGCAGGCCCCGGCAGTGCGGTGCCTGGTTGGATATCAGCAGCGGGGACGCCAAGATCCCCGAGATCGATCACCAGCAGCGCATCACCATCCAGCCGCGAACGCCACTCGGCGGTGGTGATCGCGGCGACGGGCGCGGCATCGGCAACCACGAACTGCGTCCGCGCCGCCGGCACCAGCGGGTCGACCGGCACGTACGCCGCCCCGGTCTTCAGCACCCCCAAAATCGCCACGATCGCCTCGGCCGNNACTTCGCGGTAGGTCCACGAACGCTGCCCGCAGCTGATCGCCACCGCCTCCGGAACCCGTGCCACCTGCGCGGCGAACGCGGCCGGAATCGACACTGGCGTACTCGCCGGCTGGGTTAGCACCGCCCGATTACCCCACCGATCCAGCCGCGCGTACTCAGCCTCAACAAGCACGTCCATCGACGAGAGCCGCTGGCTTGGATCGGCGGTTATCGCCAATATCACCCGCTCGAACCGCTCGATCATGGTGCGGACGGTGTCCGCGTCGAACACGTCGGTGCGAAACTCCACCACCCCGGCGATTCCGGCGGACTCGCCCGTCTCGGTCCAGCGTTCGGCCAGGGTGAACGTCAGATCCGTGCGGGCGCTGTGGGTGTCCACCGGCAGCGGCGTGACCTGAAGATCGCCCAGGGTCAAACCGCCGACCTCACTGTCCTGCCAGTCGAAGTTCT